>JANLTD010000177.1:0-3057 GCA_031362765.1 Acidobacteriota bacterium
CCGCTCGTCACCAATCTGCAGGGGCTTCCCGGCGTGCGCGTCGTGCGGGCAAATTCGGCGTTCAGCTTCTCGATGATCAACGTCATCTTTGAAGATAATATTGATCTGTATTGGGCGCGAACACGGGTTTTGGAACGGCTCAATCTCGTGACAAAACAATTGCCCGAAGGTGTGACGCCGACGCTCGGCCCTGACGCGACGGGCGTTGGACAAATTTTTTGGTACACGCTCGAAAGCGATTCGATGAATCTGCGCGATCTGCGCACGGTACAGGATTGGTTCGTCCGCTATCAGCTCAATTCCGTGCCGGGCGTCGCCGAAGTTGCTTCGGTCGGCGGATATGTTCAGCAATATCAGGTGGATGTTGACCCGAATAAACTGCGCGGGCTTAACATTCCGCTTTCGATGGTTGTTGAAGCGGTGCAGAGGTCGAACAACAATGTCGGCGGAAATGTCATTGAACAGGGCGGACAATGGGCAGTCGTTCGCGGAATCGGTCTGATCGAATCGGCGGCCGATGTCGAAAATATCGTCATCAGTTCGCAAAACGGGACGCCGATCTATGTCAAAAACGTCGCTGAAGTCAAAATCGGGAACGCTTTCCGGACCGGCGCACTCGACAAAAACGGCAAAGAAGCCGTCGGCGGCGTGGTCATTGCACGTTACGGCGTGAACACGCTCGAAGTAATTAACGCCGTTAAAGAGCGCATCAAGACTCTGGAGATCGGACTTCCCGCGGGCGTTCGCATCGTACCGTTCTATGACCGCACGCAATTGATCAATCGGGCGACCGACACGCTCAAATGGGCGCTGATCGAAGAACTGTTGCTTGTGACATTGGCGCACATCGTCTTTCTCGCGCATTTCCGTTCGATCCTGATCGTGACGGCTCCGCTTCCGCTCGCCGTGCTGATGTCCTTTCTGTTTATGTATTTTATGGGCATCAGTTCAAATCTGATGTCGCTCGCCGGAATTGCCATCGCGATCGGTGTTCTGGTTGATGCGGGAATTGTCGTGACGGAAAACGCTTTTCGCTATATCGAGCAGCACAGCATTGACGTCAAAGACCGAAAAGCGGTCTGGCAGGCGGTTCTCGAATCAACGAAACTTGTCGGGCGGCCGGTTTTCTTTTCGATGGCAATCATAATATCCGCCTTTATTCCGGTTTTTGCCCTGATCGGACAGGAGGGAAAGCTTTTTCATCCGCTCGCGTTTACGAAAACATTTGCGATGGTCGGGGCGACCGTTATGGCGGTCACGCTCGTTCCGGTCCTTTGCACTTTCCTGCTTTCGGGAAAAGTCCACTCCGAGCAATCAAATCCCGTGATGCGTTTTCTGGGATCACTTTACAAACCGGCTTTGCTTTTCGCTCTCAAACATCGGCTTGCTGCAGTCGGTATTGCCGTAACTTTGTTTGCGGGAGCAATTTTTCTGGCAACCGGTATCGGCAATGAATTTATGCCGCCGCTCAACGAAGGCGATGTGATGTATATGCCCGTCACCGACCCCGCAATTTCGCTTGACGAAGCCGCCAAAATAATGGCGAAACAGGACGAGATACTGAAAAATTTCCCGGAGGTCGCGTGGGCGGTCGGTAAAGCGGGGCGCGCCGAAACGTCGACCGATCCTTCGCCGACAAATATGAATGAAACCATCATTCACCTAAAACCGGAGAAGGAATGGCGCGCGGGAATGACGCGGGAAAAATTGATCACCGAAATGGATGCGGCGTTAAGAATGCCGGGCGTTACGAACATCTGGACGCAGCCGATCATCAACCGGATCGAGATGCTTTCGACCGGTATTCGGTCGGAGGTCGGCATCAAAATTTTCGGCAACGATCTGAAGACTCTGGAAGAACTTTCCCGAAAGATTGCCGAAACGGTCAAAACCGTGCCGGGCGCGGCCGATGTCTATCCCGAACAGATCAGCGGCGCGCCCTACATCGACATCAAGATCAATCGGCAGGCGGCGGCGCGCTTCGGCATTGATGTCGGAACGATTCAGGAGGCGATCGAAAAAGGCATCGGCGAAACAAATCTTTCGGTCACGATCGAAGGTCGCCGGCGTTTTCCCGTGCGTGTGCGTTACGCGCCGGAATTTCGCGGCAACCCGGAAGCCCTCGGGCAGCTTCCGGTGATGACCGCGAACGGTGCCAGCGTTCCGCTTTCCGAACTGGCGGATATCTCCACCGTGACCGGCGCGACGATGATCTCAAGTGAAAATGGGCTGCTTCGCGGAACGGTGCTACTGAATGTGCGCGGGCGCGATGTCGGATCGTTTGTAGCCGAAGCGCAAACCGCGATTGTCAGGCAGATGCAAATGCCGGTCGGATATTATTTCGAGTGGAGCGGGCAATACGAAAATCAGAAACGCGCCCGTGAACGGCTGCTGATCGTCGTGCCGGTTGTTCTGCTGATCATCTTCGGCTTGCTTTACCTGACGTATCATTCCGCGATCGAAGCGGCGCACGTTTTGATGGCGGTACCGTTTGCTTTGACGGGTGGCGTCTTTCTGGTTTGGCTGCTCGGATACAACTTTTCGGTGGCCGTCTGGGTCGGGTTTATTGCGCTTTTCGGAACTGCGGTTCAGACGGCAGTCGTGATGGTGATCTATCTGGAAGAAGCCGTTGCGAAAAAACAGCTTGAACTCGGCGGTAGATTGACGCGCACAGGTCTGATGGAAGCCGTTGTCGAAGGCGCGCTGCTTCGTCTGCGTCCAAAGGTAATGACGGTTTCAACCGTCGTTGCCGGCCTTTTACCGATCATGTGGAGTTCGAGCGCCGGTTCGGAAGTGATGAAACCGCTTGCCGCGCCCGTTTTGGGCGGCATGGTTTCAAGCCTGCTGCACGTTCTGATCGTCACGCCGGTCATCTTTTTCTGGCTCAGAGAACGTGAATTGAAAAAGGAGGAAGCAAAAGAAAGCGCGATTATCAATGATTAAGTCAGCCTCAATTTGGTCTTTTGCGGCCGCTTTATTCGCGGTTTCCTTCGGGATGAATTGGATTTGGAAAGTCCTGCAGATGTTTGCATATCAGGTCAAAGGGGCGGAGATGTG
>JANLTD010000180.1:0-1653 GCA_031362765.1 Acidobacteriota bacterium
CGTGAAAAGGCTGAACACAAACTCTATACAAGAATCGGACAGGTTCGGAAATCAAAGCAGAATAGCGCCGCGCTAATTGGTGTATTAGGGTGCGTTGCTCAATTGGAAGGCGAAATGCTTTTTAATAAGAACGCCGGAATAGATTTTATTTTGGGCACAAAAGCCGTCGGAAGAATTTCGAGAGCAATCGAAAATTCTATAGATTCGAGGGAACAATATTTAGATTTAGGCGAACGAGAGGACGACTATGATTGGTCGGTCTCTGAAAGACAGAGACACTCCCCGTTCGTTGCTTTCGTTCCTGTTATTGAAGGCTGTAATAAATTTTGTACGTATTGCATTGTTCCTTTTTCACGAGGTCGGGAAAAGAGTATTCCGGTGTCAAACATTATCAAGCAAATTCTTGAACTAAAGCGTCAAGGAGTTAAAGAAGTTCATCTTATTGGTCAAAACGTCAATAGTTACAGACCACAAGCTGATCCGGAACTTGAAAACTTTAAGGGCGCCACTCCTTTTTCAAAACTTCTGCGCGCGGTGGCTTCGACAGGAATAGAAAGAATAAAATTTGCGACTTCTTTCCCGAGGGATTTTCATCCGGATATTGTCGATGCCATGGAAGAATTTGACAACCTTTGTAATTGGGTTCATCTACCTGTTCAGTCGGGAAGCGACAAAATACTGAAAAAAATGCGTCGCGGACATACTATTGAAAATTATTTGAAAAGAATCGATAAGATCAGGTCCAGTAGTCGCCGAATTTCTTTGACCACCGATTTGATCGTCGGATTCCCAACAGAGACCCGGGAAGATTTTCAAGAAACCATTAAGCTCGCTGAATATTGTAAATTCGACAGCGCTTATTTTTTCAAATATTCTCCAAGGCCCGGAACCCCGGCTTTTGAATTGGCTGATGATGTCGACGATGACGAAAAAAAGTATCGTTGTATCGAGCTCGAAAAGACTTTACGATCCGTGCAATCATCAAGTTTACTCGCTGAACTTAATGTCATTCATAAAGTATTGGCGGAGGGGTTTTCATCGAAATCTGATAAAATTCTGAACGGACATACAACTTGTCAGAAAATTGTTAATTTTGACGCTCATAAGGATTTTTTAGGGCAGATCGTCAATGTCAAAATTACCGAATGCAAAACCAATACTTTGTTTGGTAAAATGATATAGTATCGGTTAATAATAATTACTAAAATGTTAGTTGAAGTAAAAATCGGCGCTTTAATAATGGATCCAAACAGCAATTCGCCAATTGTCGTGTTGAAGGGTGTCGACTCTGATACCATTTTGCCTATTTGGGTCGGGGCATTTGAAGCAAATGCAATTGCTTTGGAAATTGAAAAGATCGTCCCGCAAAGACCGATGACCCATGATCTGATACGCAATTTAGTTACCGAGATCGGTTATCGAGTAGTTCGTGTGATCGTTAATGATCTTCGCGAAAATACCTTTTATGCTCAAATCGAGCTCGTAAACGAACAGGGTCAGATCGTCACACTTGATGCACGACCATCCGACGCAATTGCCCTCGCGTTAAGAGCCGATTGCGCAATTTTTGCCGAACAAAAGGTTTTGGATATATCCGCAACGTCTTCTAATTCCGAAAAGGTTTTGGAAGATGATTTGCCTCCAACAAAAGAA
>JANLTD010000188.1:0-1985 GCA_031362765.1 Acidobacteriota bacterium
GTCTTTTGTGATTAGCTGAAAACTAATTGCAAAAGACTAAAGCCAAGCCGTATGCAAAACGACAGCCCAAAAATCAGCATTGCCGCCTTTGTCGAAAATATTCCGCCGGGACTCCAAATCGAGGTTTTGGCAGGCAGCAAAGGTTTACAAATGCGCGAGATCAATTCCGCCCGCATTCAAAAACTCGGGCTGGCATTAGCGGGTTTTGCACATTATATCCACACGGGACGGATCCAGATCGTCGGCCAAAGTGAGATTTGGTATCTCTCACAACTCGCGAGCGAAAAAAAAACTGAGGCAATAGAGAATCTCGATCTTAATAAGATCAGCTGCATTTTAATTACCAAAGGGCTTGAACCGCCGACCGAACTAATAGATCTGGCGGATGACAATAATTTGCCGGTTTTACGAACAAATTTGATCAGCTCGGGCGCGATCAATCGCGTAACGACATATTTGCAAGAGGTTCTTGCTCCCCAAATCACTCTTCACGGAGTTTTGATGGGGATGTTCGGGATTGGCGTGTTGATCCTCGGAAATTCAGGGATCGGAAAATCAGAGTGCGCTTTGGATCTGATAACCCGCGGCCATTACCTGATTGCCGATGATTCGGTACAGATTAAGAAAGTCGGTGAGAAGCTTGAGGGCAAATCTCCCGAGTTAATTCAGGATTATTTAGAAATTCACGGACTTGGGATCATTAATATCCGGGAGCTATTCGGTGTTTCCGCGATCGGAAAAGGATGCCAGATTGAAATTTGTATTGAACTCAAAAATTGGAACGAATTTGACGAAATTGATCGGTTAGGATTAAAAATGAATGATGAAGCGGTCTTCGGTTTGAAGATCCCCAAATTTGTATTGCCCGTTAGTTCCGGCAGAGATCTCTCAACTCTGGTTGAAACGGCGGTTCGGATCCATCTTTTAAAAGCGGCCGGTTTTGATGCGGCGCAAAATTTGATCGAGAAACATAAAACTCTGGTCAGCGGTCTGTAAAAATATTTCATGTCTCAAGAAATCACTGAAAAACGGAATCTACCGAATTTTATTATTATTACGGGTTTGAGCGGCTCGGGAATGTCTTCGGCGACCAATGCTTTTGAAGATCTTGGCTATTTTTGTGTTGATAACCTTCCGATCACGATGCTTTCAACGTTTTCAAGGCTACTTTTGCCCGATGCCGAAGAGATCATTGCGATCCAAAAAGCCGCTCTTGTCATCAACATCAGAGAACGGCATTTTCTCTCTGATTTTCCGAGTGAATTAAAAAAGCTCCAAGGGAAAAAGCTGGAGCCTTTTGTTTTATTCTTTGAGGCTTCGGATGAAGTTTTGCAAAGACGTTTTTCGGAAACGCGTCGTCCGCACCCGGCGGATAACGGAAATGGTTTGATTTCGGCAATTCGCGACGAAAAAAAAGAAATGGGAAATGCACGTGATTTGGCGGATCTGATCATTGATTCATCCGATCATACGGTTCATACACTGCGCCGATTACTGGTACATAAATTCGGGCATCGTGAAGAAGGTAATCCGCTTCATGTTCAAATTGCCAGTTTTGGGCATAAATACGGCGTTCCCAATCATGTGGATCTTCTTTTTGATGTGCGGCATTTACCAAATCCTTATTTTGAAAAGGGTTTGCGTGAATTGCCCGGTTCGGATAAAAGAGTTTCTGACTTTTTGGATAATCAATCTGAAGTTGGCGAAACTATTCGCCGATTTATTGATTTGCTACAATACCTTCTGCCGCTTTACAGAGCTGAGGGAAAATCTTATCTGACAATCGGGGTCGGTTGTACAGGCGGCCGACATCGGTCAGTGATGGTTGCAAATCGTTTGGGAAAAGCCTTAAATGGCGACGGAATTGAAATTTCGGTGATACATCGGGACGTGCAGAAATAATTATGGAAACTGAAATGAAAAAAATCGGCGGTGTTCTTGTTTCTCATGGACAGGTTGCGAATGAACTATTGGCCGCGGCGGAA
>JANLTD010000198.1:0-9546 GCA_031362765.1 Acidobacteriota bacterium
AATATTTATGCGGCGTATTTTGCGAGTCCCGACGTCAATTCAAACTACAATGCGATGATTACGCGCCTTCAGGGAAGGTTTATGAAACAACTTTCCTTTGATATGAACTATCGCTGGAGCAAAAGCATTGACACGGCTTCGTATGAATCGCCGACCGCTCTGACAAACCAGAGTTTTCCGGTTGACCAAAAAGAAGAACGCGGTCCTTCGGATTTCGATGTCAGACACAGTTTCGTTGCCTCGGCGATCTGGGAGATTCCGTTTTATCAAAAACGCGACAGTTGGGCCGGCAAGCTGCTTGGCGGGTGGCAGATCAGTTCGATCGTGACATGGAACAGCGGTTTTCCGTGGACACCGAAAATCTTCGGGTGTTTGCAACAGGCCAATACGCCGTCAAATTTCTGCGATTTGCGCCCGACTTCCTACAACGGCACACAACCGGCAAGTAATTCAAACGCCAATTTTCTGCGCACTAACGGAATTTTCGGAGTCGCCGGAACGACGATTTTCGGAACGAATACCAATACGAACAATCCGTTCATCAATCGTCCGGGAATTGGTCGAAATGTTTTCCGTGGGCCGCGTTATTTTGATACCGATATGGCTTTTTCAAAGAAATTCGGTTTAGGCGATTGGGGATTTTTGGGTGAAAATGCAAACGTTGACGTGCGTTTCAATTTCTTCAACATTTTCAATACTCTTAATCTTGCACCGTTTAATTCGAACAGCGATCCGACGCGGGTTCAACTGCCGACATTCGGAAAAGCGACCGCCGCACTGGCGGGCAGAGTCGGCGAATTTCAAATCAGGTTTAGCTTCTAAACTGTAACTTTAGCTAAAAGGAGAGCAATATTTCTTGCTCTCCTTTTACATTTGCTTTTTATTTTGTTCAGCTGATTTTTCGGTCAGTTGCTTGTAAATTTTAAATTCGCGGTCAGCTTCCGTTTTTTGTTTAAGCCTTGAGAAAACTAAAAATAATTGGTAATGCGGATCGGGATTAGCGGGATTGATTTTTGCCGCAACTTGCAGAAATGGCAAGGCTTCACCGGTTCGGTTTGTTTTGATAAGCAGTTTGGCGAGGTCGTAGTTAGCGTTAAAATGCTGATTGTCGACGGCAATTGCGCGGCGCAGTAATTTTTCGGCGGTTGCAAAATCGCCTTGATCGAAATTTAAGGCGCCGGAAAGAGCCAGCGCGTCCACGTAATTTGGCTGTAAAACAAGAGCTTTTTGGACGGCGTTTTGCGCTAAAATATAATCGCCGGTTCCGCGCGCGGTGATCGCTAAAAGATATTGAACTTCGGGAATTTTCGGAAATTGCGTCGCGGCTTTTTGAAATATTTGAAATGCAGAATTGAAATCGCTCAGGAAAATATACATTCCGCCAAGTCTGATGTGATAAACGGGGTTTGAAGAATCAAGCTGCAAAGCCTTTTCATAAAATGGTTTCGCCTGGGCGAAGCGTCTGTTTTTGGCATAGAGTTCGCCGAGCATAAAATTGGCGGAAACGTGATTCGAGTTTAGTGCAATCGCTTTCTCAAAATATGCGCCCGCATTTTCGTCCTCGTTGCGATTGAAGGCGAGAAGCCCAAGATAGTAAAGCGGTTCTGCCGTTTCGGGTGCCAGCAGCATCGCGCTGACAAATGCGCTTTCGGCTTCTGACGTTTGTTTGGTTTGAAAAAGAGCAATTCCGAGGTTAAGTTTTATGTCGGGGGAATCCGGCTGAAGATCGGCAGCGCGTTTCAAAAGATTGACGGCTTTTTGAAAGTTTTGCGTTGAAACGTATAAAAGACCGAGATTGACGATCGTGTTCGGGTGATTCGGATCAAGGCGCAAAACGGTTTCAAAAGTTTGGACGGCTTCCGCTTGACGTTTTGTTTTCGCCTGCAAAATACCGAGATTGGCACGCGGCGAAACGGCTTTCGGGCTTAGCCGGATCGCGGTTCGATATTCTCGTTCGGCTTCGGCAGTTTTGCCCATTTGATCGAGCGTGATGCCGAGCAAATTGTGGGCATCAGTATTTTCGGGAGAAAGCGCCGCAGCTTTTCGCAGCAACGGCTCGGCATCGCTAAAATTTCCCGCCTGGATCAAGGCGGCAGATTCTTGCAATAGTTTTGTAATGTCTTTTTGTTGGGCAGAAACTGTTGCCGCCAGGAAGATAAGAAAAATCATTAACTTAAACAGTTTCATCAGTTTTTCATTATATCAGAGGTAAAAAAACGTGCGTCCAAAAAAATCAAAATTCATCGCGTTTCTGCTTTTATTATCGTTTTTCTCAACGCCGATCTTCGCGCAAAAGAGAAGTAAGCCAGACATCGAAACTAAAATTAACGCCTTGCTGGCCAAAATGACTCTCGCTGAAAAACTCGGTCAACTCCAACAACTTGACGGCGATTTCCCGACCGGCGCGGGGCGCCCCGAACAATTTGAAATGGCGCGTAAAGGAACGCTCGGCTCAACCTTGAACGTGCGCGGCGCGAAAAATGTCAATGAACTACAGCGGGCAGCGCTTGCTTCACGTCTGAAAATTCCGCATCTTTTCGCCTTTGACGTAATTCACGGTTATCGCACGATCTTTCCCGTTCCATTGGGCGAAGCGGCGAGCTTTGATTTGAAATCGGCGGAACTTTCGGCTTATATTGCGGCGAAAGAAGCACGAAGCGCGGGTGTCGCGTGGACATTTGCGCCGATGGTTGATATTGCGCGTGATCCGCGCTGGGGCAGAATCGTCGAAGGCGCGGGTGAAGATACCTATCTCGGCACGCAATTCGCTTGGGCGCGCGTTCGCGGATTTCAGGGCACGGATTACAGCGCGCCGGACCGCGTTGTGGCGTGCGCAAAACATTGGGTCGGTTACGGCGCCGCGCAAGCGGGACGCGACTATTCGACGACCGACATTTCCGAAAATTCGCTTTACAACATTTATTTTCCGCCGTTCAAAGCGGCGACTGATGCCGGAGTCGGAACTTTTATGAGTTCGTTCAACGACCTCAACGGAATTCCCGCTTCGGCAAATCGTTGGACATTGACCGATGTTTTGCGCGCCGAATGGAAATTCGACGGTTTTGTCGTCAGCGATTACACATCGGTCGCCGAACTGATTCCGCACGGCATTGCAAAAGACGGCCCGGACGCGGCGCAGCTTGCCTTAAATGCCGGAGTCGAGATGGAAATGGTCAGCCGCCTTTACAATCAAAACGGCGAACAGCTTTTGAAGGACAAAAAACTGACGATGCCCGTGATTGACGAAGCGGTGCGCCGTATATTAAGGATCAAATATCGGCTCGGACTTTTCGATAAACCATACACGGACGAATCTTTGGAAGCGAAAGCGCTGCTCGCGCCCGAACATCGCAAGGCGGCGCGTGAGATCGCCGCGAAATCTTTTGTATTGCTCAAGAACGATAACCAAACTTTACCGCTCAAGAAAAATATCAACGAACTGGCAATTATCGGCGGACTCGCCGACAGCAAGGAAGATGTTTTGGGATCGTGGAACGGCGACGGCAAAACGGATGACGCCGTCACCTTACTCGAAGGCATTAAAAACAAGCTCGGCGCGGGCGCGAAAATTCGTTACGCGAAAGGCTGCGACGCCAAATGTGAAGATACAAGTGAATTTGAAAAAGCGGTTGACGCGGCGAAAGATTCTGATTTTACGATTCTGGTTGTCGGCGAATCGGCGGCGATGAGCGGCGAAGCGTCATCGCGGTCGGATATTAATTTGCCCGGCAAACAACTCGATCTGGTCAAAGCGATCGCTGCGACCGGAAAGCCGTACGCCGTCGTTTTGATGAACGGCCGACCGCTGACGATAAATTGGTTGGCAGAAAATTCGCCGGCGATCCTTGAAACGTGGTTCGGAGGTACGGAAGCCGGAAACGCAATTGCCGATGTTTTGTTTGGTGATGTTAATCCGAGCGGAAAATTGCCCGTCACATTTCCGCGCAGTGTCGGACAAATTCCGATCTTTTATAATCAGATGAACACGGGCCGACCATTCAAAGCGGAAGAAAAATATACCAGCAAATATCTCGACATTGCGAACACGCCGCTGTATCCGTTCGGCTACGGTTTGAGCTACACTAATTTCGGGCTTAGTAATATCCGCCTGAGTTCAAAGCAGATCGCACCGAACGGTTCTGTAATTGTTTCGGTCGATATTCAAAATACCGGAATGCGCGAGGGAACTGAAGTTGTCCAACTTTACATCCGCGATCTGGTCGGAAGTATGACGCGCCCTGTCAAAGAGCTGAAAGGTTTCGAGCGCATCGCGCTTCAGGCGGGTGAAAAACGAACCCTAACTTTTACGTTAAAACCTGAACAACTCGGATTTTACAACGCACAAAACAAGTTCACGGTCGAACCCGGGGACTTTAAGGTTTGGGTCGGACAAAATTCGGCGGACGGCTTAGAGGCTGATTTTACGGTAAAATAATCTGAGTATTGGACAATGAAAAACTTTCAACAACGACTGAAATAATTGATATTTGATAATGAATAATTGATAAAGTGGTTTTGCTCATCACGAATTTATCAATTATTAATTTTCAATTATTCATTATTTCAGTAAGTTTTATTATTCTATACTCAATGCGAATAAAATTGTGATTTTCTATATTTCAAAATTTAGAAAGCCTGTTTGTTCAGGCTTTTGTGTCGTTCTGATTCTGCTTTTTTTGTGTTTGTTCGGCAGATTTCCGTCAATCGCGCAAACCGCGCAAAATTACCAATTAACCAAAGAAGACGAAACCTTTCTTGACGATCTCGAACGCCGCGCGTTTCTTTTCTTTTGGGAACATTCGGGCAAGAAAAACGGTTTGGTGCTCGACCGTGCGCGAACAACCGGGGACGCGCCCGGCAAAGACGAAAGCCATTACAATGTCGGCAGCATCGCCTCGACCGGATTCGCGCTGACCGGACTCTGCATCGCCGCCGACCGTAATTGGGTGAAACCTGAAGAAGCAAAGGAACGTGCTCGAACAACGCTCAAATTTTTTGCCAACCGCGCTTTTACCAAAGATGGTTGGTTTTATCATTGGATTGATCTGGAAACCGAAGAAAGACGCTGGCAAAGCGAGGTGTCGACGATTGACACCGCGCTGCTCTTAGGCGGAGTTTTGAGCGTCCGGCAATGTTTCGCGAAGGATAAGGAAATCGTTCGGCTGGCGACGAAGATCTACAACCGCGTTGATTTTCGGGCGATGCTCAACAGCGACAAATATTTTCTATCGCACGGCTGGCACAACGAATCGGGCTATATCAAAAATCGCTGGAACGATTACAGCGAAGAAGCGATTCTGTATATTCTCGGCATCGGTTCGCCGACGCATCCGCTTGCCTGGAAATCGTGGTATGCACTAAGGCGCGACTGGCAGGAGTACGGCGGCTATAAATATCTCGCGGCAGTTTCGCCGCTTTTTATTCATCAATATTCACACGCCTGGATAGATTTTCGCGGGCGTCGGGAACGCTATCGAGATTTCAATGTTGATTATTTTGAAAATTCGATCAAAGCGACGCGCGCCCAACGCCAATTTTTTATTGATGTTTTAAGCCGTGAATTTCCGAAATACGGCCCGAATATCTGGGGTTTGACGGCTTCGGATTTCGCGGGCGGCTACACGGCCTGGGGCGCGCCGCCGCGTTCGCCCGAAACTGACGGAACAGTTGTTCCGTGCGCTCCGGCCGGTTCGCTGATGTTCACGCCCGATATTTCGCTCGCGGCTTTAAGAGAAATGAAATCGAAATACGGCGATAAGATATACGGCCGCTATGGTTTCACCGACGCATTCAATCCGCACAACGGCTGGGTCAATCGCGACGTGATCGGCATTGATGTCGGCATCACGCTTTTGAGCGCGGAAAACCTGCGTTCGGGAAATGTCTGGCGATGGTTTATGAAGAACAAGGAAATCCCGAAGGCTTTTAAGAAGATAAAATTGAAGTAGGGGTTATTTAATGCCAAGGCGGAGAGGCGCGAAGACGCAAAGATCTTATGATACAAAGTTTCAGGAAGCGGTTTGAAAAATTCTTAAAATCGCTGAAGGCGATAAATTTAATAGCGTCGGGAGAATCCCGACGAACCTGTTCAAAAAACGCTCTGTCCCTGAAGGGGACGAACATTTCGGTTGAATGCTCGTCCCCTTCAGGGACGGAATCCATTTCAATATCAAACGTCGGGATTCTCCCGACGCTATTGAATCGGTCGCCTTCAGCGACAAAACCGGAATTTCAAACAGCTTTCGGGAAATTTGTCTCAAACAGCATTTTTAACTTTGCGCCTCTGCGCGTTTGCGCCTTGGTGTTAATTTTCTTTATCGCTTCACACGCGCAAACCATTGCCCCAAATGCACCCGGTAAAGACGCGCAATGGTCAAGCGCAGGCAAACAAGCCGTCGGGACTTCAAACACGCTCGAATCAAAAATCTGGTTCACCTTGCAAGGCGGAATGCTGACCGAAGTTTTCTATCCGCAGGTTGATACGGCAAACGTCAATCAATTGCAGTTTGTCGTCGTCAATCCCAAAACGAAAAAGGTTGAAACCGAACGCGACGACGCCAATCACGAAATCAAAGTTTTACGCAACGATTCATTGAGTTTTCAGCAGATCAATACGGCAAAATCGGGGAAATGGAAAATTGTAAAAACTTATGCGACAGACCCCAAAAGAGATGCAATTTTAATTGATGTTTTATTTGATACCGATAATAGAGATCTATCTCTTTATCTTTACTATGATCCCTCGTTGAATAATAGCGGAATGTACGATACGGCTTGGAATGAGGGAGAAATTTTGCTGGCTCAAGATAAAAATATAGTTTCTGCCTTAAAAATTTCATCGCATTTTGAATCTGGTTTCTTTCAAAAAAGTAGGAAGAATCCAATTATTACCAATGGTTTTTACCAAGTAAATGATGGAATTACCCAACTGAAAAACAATGGGAAAATCCTTAATTCATTTTCAAGAGCAGAAAACGGTAACGTTGCACAACTTATAGAGATCGTTACCGAAAAAATGGGATCATTTATCGAAAAAGAAGGGAAAAGAATTAAAACCTCAGGCAAAAGTAGTCAACGATTTAAAGTTGCACTTGGTTTTGGAAATAGTCCTGAACAAGCCATTGAAACTGCTGAAAACTCCCTAGTTATTAAACTTAAACCTGTCTATTCCAAATATGGTGGTATTTTTGACGATTACGAAAAAGGCTGGGCTGATTACGTAAAAACTCTCCCGAAAGTCGAGTCGAAATATCAGGCACAGTTTAATATGGCGGCGATGGTTTTGCGCGCCTTTGAAGATAAACAGACGCGCGGCGGCAATGTTGCCAGTTTGAGCGTTCCGTGGGGCGGCGGCAATAACGGTAATGAAACAACAACGGGTTATCATCTCGTCTGGTCGCGTGACCTGTATCAGGTCGCGACGGCACAAATGGCACTCGGCGATAAAGCGGCGGCAATTCGCGCAGTTGATTATTTGTTCAAATATCAACAGCGCGAGGACGGCAGTTTTCCGCAGATCTCGTGGCTTGATGGTCGCTCCGTCGGCGATTCGATCCAGTTGGACGAAATCGCGTATCCGCTGATCCTTGCATATCAACTCGGCAAAACCGATAAAACGACTTACGAGAAAAACATCAAACGCTCGGCTGATTACATCGCCCGAAACGGTCCGCGCACGCAACAAGAACGATGGGAAGAAGAAGCCGGATTTTCGCCCTCGACGATCGCGGCGGAAATTGCCGGACTTGTTTGCGCCGCGGAAATCGCCAAATTAAACGGTGATGAAATTTCAGCAACGCGCTGGCTTGAAACCGCCGACAACTGGCAATCGAACATCGAAAATTGGACGGCGACGCGCACCGGAAAATACGGCGACGGTAATTATTATTTGCGGCTTTCACAAAACGGCAAACCCGATTCGGGCGAAAGACTCGAACTCGGCAACGGCGCCGGAACATTCGACGAACGCGAAATCGTTGACGCCGGCTTTCTTGAACTCGTCCGCCTCGGCGTCAAATCGCCCGACGACGCGTTGATTCAAAAATCGCTTAGAGTCGTTGACGAAGTTTTGAAGGTCAACACGCCGAACGGTGAAGCGTGGTATCGCTACAATCACGACGGTTACGGCGATACATATGAAGGAAACCGTTGGAATTGGGACACAACGTGGCGCGGCAACGGGCATCTTTGGACGCTACTGACCGGCGAACGCGGAGAGTTTGAATTAGCCTTTTCTGAATTTCAACGATATAACCCGAATCAATCATCAAAAATAACCAGAGGCGAACTCGGATTTCAATGGAAAATGAAAGCACGGCAAAGGCTTGAGGCAATGGCTAAATTTGCTAATGATGGTTTGATGATTCCCGAACAGATCTGGGATCGTGCGGAAATTCCGAAAAGAATAGATTACGGCTTTATTCCGCCGCTCAAATTCGGCGAAGGCAACGGCTCGGCAACACCCCTCGCGTGGTCAATGGCGCAATTTATCCGGCTCGCGATCAATCTGCAAAAGGGTCGCAACACGGAAATGCCCGCCGTCGTTTTCAATCGCTATGTAAAGAAATAATTGGGATGTTTCAGATTTTATGATGCTAAAAAGTTTCATTCGGAATAGCTAAAAGCTGATAGCTGATAGCTGATAGCTGATTTATTGCGAAAGTATTGGTCCTCGGCGAATCTCTATTCTAAATAATAAATCATATCTAATCCTTGAAATATTTTTAACCTTTAATTTTATTCTTTTTTAAAGTCGTGATAAGATTTGCTACTTGCTTCTATAAGAAATTCTGAAACCAGGCAGAATCTTTTCTGCTTTTGAAATAGCTTTTATGGATAAATTTTTAATCAAAGGCGGCCAACCGCTGAAAGGAAAGATCGAGATCAGCGGCGCGAAAAATTCCGCTCTGCCGTGTCTGGCGGCGACGCTCTTATCGGCGGAAACCGTTATTCTGCATAATGTTCCGTACGTCAAAGACTTGATCACACAACGTCGGCTTTTAGAAGATCTGGGCGCCACCGTTTTAACGCCGGAACTTCGGACGCATAAAGTTACCGCTGCGCATATCGAGACTTTTGAAGCTCCGTATGAACTCGTCAAAACAATGCGGGCGAGTGTTTTGGCATTGGGACCGCTGCTGGCGCGTTTCGGTCAGGCAAAAGTTTCGCTTCCCGGCGGTTGTGCGATCGGCACACGTCCGATCGATCTGCATCTGAAGGCGTTTGAACAGCTCGGCGCGACCGTTTCGCTCGAAGCGGGCGATGTCGTCGCCCGGGCGCCGAAAGGACGTCTGATCGGCGCCGACGTTTCGTTTGAAAAGGTGACCGTCACCGGCACCGAAAATGTGATGATGGCGGCGGCGCTGGCGAGCGGAAAAACGACGATCCACAACGCTGCACAAGAACCCGACATCGAAGACTTGGCAGACCTATTGAACAAAATGGGCGACCGGATTAAGGGCGCGGGAACAAGCGTGATCTAGAGCGAAGGCGTTGAAGCGCTCGGCGGCGCGGAACAAACGATCATTCCCGATCGGATCGAAACCG
>JANLTD010000199.1:0-2192 GCA_031362765.1 Acidobacteriota bacterium
GAAATTATGAAGCTCGAAAGTGAGTTGAAAACGGTGCAGACGGAATTGGATAAATACTTGCAGGAATTGGGGGCTTAATTGTGGCAGATTCGCCATAATTAAAAGTGGTCGAATTCGACCACTTTAACAAATAAGAAGACGATGAAAAAAAACCCTACCATAGCAAAGGGCGGTTTCAATGAATTTCTGCTTTACACCACGCCAAACGGCAAGGTGAAGGTTGAAATCTTTTTGCAGAATGAAACAATTTGGTTGACTCAGCAAAAGATCGCAGATTTATTTGGTGTTCAGCGTCCGGCAATTACGAAACATCTCAAGAACATTTTTGAATCGGGCGAATTAAACGAAGAAGTGGTTAGTTCTATTTTGGAACATACCACTCAGCACGGAGCAATTGCCGGAAAAACACAAGAAACGAAAGTCAGACTTTATAATCTTGATGCGATCATTTCCGTCGGTTATCGCGTCAACAGCACACAGGCAACCCATTTTCGGATGTGGGCGACTGAACGGCTTAAGGAATATATCATCAAGGGTTTTACAATGGACGATGAACGTCTGAAAAATCCTCAACAAATTTTCGGCAAAGATTATTTTGAAGAACAGCTTGCCAGAATCCGCGATATTCGTTCGAGCGAACGGCGTTTTTATCAAAAGATCACTGATATTTATTCACAATGCAGTGCGGATTATACAAAAGACGCGGAAGTTACGAAGCAGTTTTTCGCTACCGTTCAAAACAAACTCCATTGGGCGATTACCGGGCGAACGGCCGCGGAAATTATTGCCGAACGCTCAGACAGCGATAAACCGAATATGGGATTGACCAATTGGAAAAACTCGCCCGACGGCAGAATCCGCAAAACCGATATTGGAATCGCCAAAAACTATTTAAGCGAAAAAGAACTCGACGGACTCAATCGGATCGTTTCGATGTACCTCGATTTTGCCGAGCTTCAAGCCCAAAACAGTGTGGTGATGTATATGAAAGATTGGGTAGATCGGCTTGATGCTTTTCTGAAATTTAATGAACGCGATGTCTTAACCGATGCCGGAACCGTTTCGCACTTAGTTGCACTCGTGTTGGCGGAAACCGAGTTTGAAAAATACCGTATCGCTCAAGACAAGCTGATCGAAAGCGATTTCGATATTGAAATGAAACGATTCGAAACTAATAAATAATATGGCAAAAGAAAAGAAAACAACCATCAATGTTCAGGGCACTGCAATAACAATTCTTTCAGACAAGCAAGATGATTTCATTTCCTTGACTGATAAGTTGAAAGCCAAAGATGGCGACTTTTTTATTTCTGATTGGCTGCGTAACAGAAACACCGTTGAATTTTTAGGTATTTGGGAAGGCATCTACAATCCTGATTTTAATTATGGCGAATTCGCCATAATTAAAAGTATGGCTGGCTTAAACCGTTATAAATTAAGCGTCAAGGACTGGGTTGAAAAAACTAACGCGATTGGATTACGTGCAACTACCGGAAGATATGGCGGCACATACGCACATAAGGACATCGCATTTGAATTCGGGATGTGGATCAGTGCTGAATTTAAGATTTACCTTATCAAAGAATTCCAACGTCTCAAAGAAGATGAAAATCGCCGATTATCTTTGGAATGGAATCTAAACCGGACTTTGGCAAAGTTAAATTACCGCCTTCATACCGACGCAATCAAAGAAAACATTATTCCGCCGGATATTACCAAAGAACAACAGCAAATGATTTACGCAAATGAAGCCGATGTTTTGAATGTCGCCTTGTATGGAAAAACCGCCCTTCAATGGCGAAACGAAAATCCGGCCAAAAAAGGCAATATCAGGGATTACAGCAGTATTGAGCAATTGCTGGTAATGGCGAATCGTGAAAGTATGAATGCCGAATTTATTCGGATGGATTTGCCGCAAGGCGAACGGCTGAAAAAGCTCAATACGATTGCAATTCAACAGCTCAAATCGTTTGCCGGAAATCCGGGCGTTAAGAAACTAACGAACGTGTAAAAAATGACTTATATACAGCAAAAAGAAACTTAACTCGTTAAGTAGCGGTCTGTGACCGCTTTGCCCGGCGTTCACAGACGCGCCTCTAAACGAACGTTATAAGTTATTCTTACACGTTCCTTAGCGAAAAATAGAATATTATGGCTGATTCTGAAAATACAAAACCTTTTTACAATTCCAC
>JANLTD010000263.1:0-1865 GCA_031362765.1 Acidobacteriota bacterium
TATGTAATTGATTCGGTCTTTGACTGGAGCGCAAGCGTCTCGCTTGCCCGCGCGTTCGAGGCTTTGCGAGAACAGGCGCGAAAACGTTCGATTGATATTCAACTTGATTTCTATGTGAGCGTTTCCCGTTCTTGCTTCGCGCGAACGGGGCAAGCGAGACGCTTGCGCTCCAGTCCTAATCAGCTACTTGAAAACAAACTAACAGGAGATCATTTGTTATGAAAAGCTTTCTTATTTTGTGTTTACAGCTTGGATTTGTCGCATTTACGATGGCGGCAATTTTTGCGGTCATCAATTATCTGACGGGTTGGCATCTCGGTATCAAAGGCGAGGCGGTTCCGGGCGATCCGCTCATGGCGGCGGTCTTTTTTATTATCGCGGGTATCAGCGGCGGCGGTTCGCTTTTGTTGACGAAAAATAAATGAATTTTGAAAAATTCATCGGAGAGCGCGGAATTTATATCGAAGATCGAACGCCGTGTCTTGTAAAGATCACGGACGTTCGGATCGCTGAAAATTTCACTTGTTTTTCGTTGGTTTCAGACGGCCGACTGGTTAAAAAATATGGCACAGGGAATGGTTTTTCGGTGGAATCCTGTCCATTCGGAGAGGCGTGGGAAATTTCACAAAATTTAGATCTGCTTTATGTCAGCCGGGATTATCTCGATGCTTCGCTCTACGGCGGGTGGCGTTTGATCGTCAATCAGCAAGCCGTTCATAAATTTGAAAACCGTGATTCTTCGTGGGAAGAAAACTATTTCGGCTAAACTGATCTAAGTTTCTGCGCCGTTTATTTTTTGACAAAGAAATTGATGACGTTGATGCCGATCACGATTATTCCGAAAATCCAGACGGGCGCGAAAAACAAATAACCGCCGAAGTTTTTTCCCATCAGCCAGCCTTGATTATTCTTTTTCAGCAGACGCAAAACCAAATCAACCACAATCAACGCGATCCCGCCGCCGATCATCACCGCGATGTCGGGAAGTTTTAGTAAAAAATGACCGATCGCAATGACAATTCCCGCGAAGATAAACATTCCAAAGCCGATCAAATTTCCTTGAATCATAAGTTTCAAATCTCCTTTTTTAAGAGAACGTCAAACGGAAATTTACTTGCAATTTGTAAAAATCTCAAATATGCAAACGTTTGATAAAAGAAAATTCGCGGCTTTCCGATAACTGAATAGCTGTAATGCTTCAGTAAAAAGTTACAAAAAGATTTTCTGCCTACGAAAGACACGAAAAAAACGAAAAAATCTATTTTGTTTTACTTATTCGTTTTTTTCGTTTGTTTCGCAGGCAAATTTAACTTGTCAGGGAGGCATCACGAATTGCTGACTTGATCTAACGGAACAAACCCGATTGAAACAGCAGCAGCCAGCCGGCGACGACCACGAATAAAATCAAACCTAAATCTCTGGTTTCAAAATAGCTTTCCTGATTTTTCATAATTCCGATCCTCCGTTAAAATCTCGCTTCCGCATATGAACGCGGAAATTGAACGAAAAAAGGTTCACATTCTGGCATAAAATTTGTAAATATTTTGTCGTCTGAACTAAAATTCGCCAAAAAACCGGTTTTAGATGCGTTTTGACGTGAAGTTTTTCGCAAAATGCGAGGCGCGTTTGGCAAAATGAGTAAGAAATTCACCACAAAGGCACAAAGAACACGGAGTTTTTCAAACTTTTTATTTGATCTTGGTGACCTTTGTGTCTTTGTGGTGAAAATTTTCTGATAAACTAGTTTTTTTAGTTATGAGTGATATTCAACCAATTTTAGAAAAAGTTTTGGACGGCGGCAGATTGACCGCCGAAGATGCGACTGCGCTTCTCGAAAGTTACGACATTGCCCGCATCGGCGCGGC
>JANLTD010000266.1:0-15079 GCA_031362765.1 Acidobacteriota bacterium
TTGATCAATATTACAAGTTCAAAAAACACGGCACTTAACGAGATCGAAGAGGCAATTGCGCTGATCGAAGCCGAAGCGCACGACGAAGCGGACATTATTTGGGGAACGGTTTTTAGTGATGATATGGGTGATGAAGTAAAAATTACAGTCATTGCGACCGGCTTTGAAAGTCAAAAATATTCCGTTATACCGTCGGGCGGACAACAGATCGAAGCAGCGCAAGCCGTCGGCCAGTTCAGTTTGCGGACGGGTTTTACGCCGTCGGACAAAGAAGAGGACATCAATGTTCCGACCTTTATCCGCCGCCAGGCAGATTGATTTTGGTTTTTGAACAAAATAGTCAGATTCGGGCCTGCCGAACTGTGATGGAGATAGAAAACTAATGAGAGACAGATACGAAACACAAAATTATCAGCGCCAATCGAACGAGCAGTCCGATTCCCGAAAAAAATCGCCGCCGAGCGAAACGAACGCCGAGATCTATTACTATAAAAAGCAAATTGATTCGCGAACCCTGATGACGATCGTTTTGCTGGACGGCGAAGAAATTGTGGGTACGATCGAATGGTATGATCGTGACGCGTTAAAAGTAAATCGAACTGACGCCCCGAATGTTCTGCTTTTGAAACATAACGTCAAATATATGTTCAAATCCGAGGACCGGCGTGAAACCGTAAAAGGTGAAAAGTAACGTGGTAAAAGTCAATTCTTTGCTTTTGAAAAAAGGGTTTTATTACCTTATGCTTAGTTTGTGAACGCTGACTCCAAAGAGAATCCCGCCGAATTCGCAAATATGGATCTACCTCGCGTTGGTATCACGATGGGCGATGCCGCCGGCATCGGCCCCGAAATCGTCCTAAAATCACTTTCCGACAAAAATATTTTGAAAATATGTCAACCCGTGATCATTGGCGACGGCACATGTTTGCGTCAGACGGCGCAGGATCTAAAAATTGACATTGATTTGTGGGACGTCAAAAAAAGCACCGATCTTCCTCTTAATTCGGGAAAAGTAATAGTTTACGATTTGGATAACATCAAGCAGAAAATCCCCAGCGGCGAGGAATCGGCGGTTAGCGGAAAGGCGTCAGCCGAATATATCGAAGAAGCCGTGCGGCTTTGGCAGGCAAAAAAGATTGATGCCGTCGCGACCGCTCCGATAAGTAAAATGGCGATCCGCCTTGGTGGTTATGATTTTCCGGGACACACGGAATTTCTTGCTTTTTTAACTGATACGCAAGAATTTGCGATGTCCTTTTTTGCCGAAAAGCTTCGCGTTGTGCTGCTTTCAACACACGTTTCGTTGCGTCAGGCGATCGAACTCGTCAAAAAGGAAAAATTGGTTGAATTGATCAAGTTTTCGCACCGGGAAATATCGCGCCTGCTGAAAAGAGATGCGCGGCTGGCGGTTGCCGGACTAAATCCGCACGCTTCAGAAGGCGGAATGTTCGGCAATGAAGAAGAAACACAGATCTTGCCGGCGATCAAACAGTGCCGCGAAAATTTGGGCATCGAAGTTTCCGGTGCGTATTCACCCGATACGATTTTTCTGCGTGCCTTTAAGGGCGAATTTGATGGCGTAATTTCGTGCTATCACGATCAGGCGACGATTGCCGTCAAATGTCTGTCGTTCGGCGCGTCGGTTAACGTCACGCTCGGCTTGCCGGTGATCAGGACATCGGTTGATCACGGCACGGCTTTTGACATCGCGGGGAAAAATCTGGCGGAATCTTCGAGCATGACCGCTGCAATAAAGTTAGCCGCCGAATTGGCGAAGGATTTTCAAGGGACGAGGGATCAGGGATGAGGCAGAAAACTAATTTGAATTTATGCGTAAATGTTTTCTTCTGCGCGTCGATAGTATCGGAATAGATGTGGGATGACTAAAATCATCCCCCGTCCCTCAGTTCGCATTCGTAAAATCGGTGAACTTTAGATAGAATGAAATGAAAGTCGGAAAAAGGGTAGAGTTTTTGTAAGATGAGTGAAGCTTTAGAGAATGGACTGGCAAGAATTTTGGTTGCGGACGATGATCCGGCCATTTTGCGCCTTGTCAAAGCGATCCTTGAAAAAGAAGGCTATGAAGTAATTACGGCGCGGGACGGTAAAGAAGCGTATAAGGTTTTGCAGACGGGCGAGCCGCTTGTCGCGGCAATTTTTGATGTTGTAATGCCGTATATTCAAGGAACAGAGCTGGTTCGGTATATGCAGTCCGAAAAGCGTTTGATGAAAATTCCCGTGGTCATGATGACGGCCGAACAGAATTCGCGTCTTTCGTCGGACAGTTTCGCAGCCGGCGCCGTCGCTTTTTTGCCGAAACCTTTTACCAACGCGCAGCTTCAGACGATGCTCAGAATGTTTATCAAACGTAAATAGATGGATTTTTCAGCAAAAGTTATTTTTGAAATGTTTTTTTGAGTTTTGACGCCGTTTCTTATATCCTAATTTAGAACTGTTTTTAACGTTGGCAATAGTTTAATTGTTTTTCTTGACGGGAACCCCGCCGGGTCTTAGTTTTCAGATCGAAGGAAGTTTTCGATAAAAATTTACTGCGCTGTTTTCTTAATATTTTGAGTTTTAATATTATCGTTCGCGATGATCTCGGATTTAATGTTGTAAATATCAAAAAACATAGAAAACAGAGTATTTACCGCCTATTCGATAAGGAGCAAGTGTCTTGTGTCAAAACGCAAACTGCTGTTGGCAGATGATTCGATAACAATTCAGAAGGTTGTAAACTTGACTTTTGCCGACGAGGGAATCGAAGTGATTTCGGTCGGTGACGGTGATTCGGCGATGCAAAAATTCGACGAATTTTTGCCTGATCTGGTAATGGTTGATGTCAACATGCCGGGTTTAACCGGCTATGAAATTTGCCAGATCATCAAACAAAACGAAGAAACGCGGCATATTCCCGTGATCTTGCTCGTCGGTTCATTTGAACCGTTTGACGAAGTTGAGGCAAATCGGGTCGGTGCCGACGATTTTTTAACCAAACCGTTTCAATCAATTCGCCAACTCGTCAATAAAGTCAACGAGTTGCTGAGCCGGGGCGAAAACGTTTCCGAAGCGCCGCCCGGCAGCGAAGCGGACCCGCCGGTCGATGCCTTTGCCAATACGCTCGCATTTGAAAGCAAGCCGGAAATTTCGACCGAATTTGGTGATGCCGGAACGGACGACCAGATGATTGAAACGAGTCAGGCAAATGATGTTATTTCCGAGCCGGATCTCTATTTGCAACCCGAAGCGACGGCAGATTATGCGAAAACTCAGCCGTTAAGCTCGGAAGATTTGAAAGGATTCCCGATCTTTGCGACCGACGAAGATGCCGTGCCGGAATCTGATCGGTCATCACGAGAAACAGAACCGGAAACTTTCGAAGATGCCGGGGCGGAATCGGAGAACGAAACTGAGGCGGTTTCTGAGCCCGAATTGGACTACTACGCACCGGTTGTAGAAGAATCTGAAATTTCCGAAGCGGAAACGCTTGAATCAGTCACACCGGAAATCTCTGAATCGGAAACTTTGGAAACCGAAACAACAGATCCGGCAAATCAGACCGAAACAACTGATGTGACAGATGAGAGCGATGCGGAATCCGCTGACGAATCCGAATTCAAAGTTCCGGAAGATGGCGAAATATCGGTCGCTGTTGAATCTGAAACCGAAGACCCGGAAGAGTCAGATTCGATTTCGGCCGGAGTCGAAACGCAAATTCCGATCTCTGAAAATCTGCATAGGTTAAGTTTTGAGGACGGCGATCTGCTCGAACTTCCACCGCCGCTGGTCGAAGAAACCGGCATCAGACCACAGATTCAGCGATTTGTATCGGAAACTGAAGCTCAATCAGAAGTTTCAGAGCCGGAAGTTGGGACAGTTGATCCGCTGCATTCTTTCCCGCCTGAATTGATCGAACTTATCGCGCAAAAGGTCGCCGAAAGAATTTCAGACAAGGCGATCAGGGATATTGCACGCGAACTCGTCCCGGAAATGACCGAGTTGATTCTCAAAAAAATGGCGGAAGAAAAGCTGAAAGAGTAAAAAGTTACAGAGTAAAAAGAAAAAGGTAAAACGGCTGATTTTTCTTTCGAGATGAAAAACAGCCGTTTTTGTTTTAGATTTGGAACTTTTAACCGCAGAGACGCAGAGGCGCAGAGACGCAGAGATTTTTAGGAAACTGTAATCGCAGAAAGCTTCAAATAATCGTTAAGATCTCATTTTTTATCTCTGCGTCTCCGCGTCTCTGCGGTAAATACAACTTATGGAAATCGCAAAAACATATAACCCGAAAGAAGCCGAAGAAAACCAGTATAAAACGTGGGAAGAGCGCGGATATTTCGCGCCCGAAATCAATGAAAACCCGAACGCGGCGAAATATTCGATTGTCATTCCGCCGCCGAACGTGACGGGTTCGCTTCATATGGGACACGCTCTTCAGCATACTTTGATGGACGTTCTGATTCGCCGTAAAAGGATGCAGGGCTTTAAGACTCTCTGGCTCCCGGGAACCGATCACGCCGGAATTTCGGTGCAAAGAAAAATCGTCGAACAGCTTCGCAAAGATGAAAACAAATCGCCGACGGATGTCGGGCGCGAGGAATTTGTCCGCCGCGCGTGGAAATGGAAAGAAGAATACGGCAACACGATCACCGAACAAATGCGGCGCGAAGGCGCGAGCGTGGATTGGTCGCGCCAGCGTTTCACGATGGACGAAAGCCTTTCGCGGGCGGTGCGCGAAGTTTTCTGCACGCTTTTTGAGGAAGGTTGGATCTATCGCGGGCTTCGGATCGTCAATTGGTGTCCGAAAGACAAGACCGTTTTGTCGGACCTCGAAGTCAAGGAAGAAACGCGTAAAGACGGCAAACTTGTTTATCTGCAATATCCGGTCAAAAATTCCGACCGGCGCATTACGGTCGCGACGACACGTCCCGAAACGATGCTCGGCGATACGGCCGTCGCGGTCAATCCGAAAGACGAACGCTACAAAGATCTGATCGGACAAACCATTGAATTGCCGCTCACTGCGCGCGAAATTCCGATCATTGCCGATGAATATGTTGATGCGGAATTCGGCACGGGCGCGGTCAAGGTCACACCGGCGCACGACCCGAACGATTATCAGATCGGAATTCGTCACGACCTGCCGCAGATCCTGATAATGAACGACGACGCGACGATGAACGCCGCCGCCGGCGCGGAATTTGAAGGTTTGGACCGTTTCAAAGCGCGTGTCAAGGTCATTGAAAGATTTGAAGAACTCGGATTTTTGGAAAAGATCGAGGACTACGAGGTTTCTCTGCCGCATTGTGAACGCTGCAAAACGATTGTCGAGCCGATTCTTTCCGAACAATGGTTTGTCAAGATGGACGAACTGCGCGACCTCGCGCTCGATCTGATGCGTACCGAAGGCGCGCCGCATTTTACGCCGCAGATTCCGAACGAAAAAGTCTATACGGCGTGGCTCGAAAACCTCAAAGATTGGACGATCTCGCGCCAGCTTTGGTGGGGACATCAGATTCCGGCGTGGTATGACAAAGACGGCAACGTCTATGTTGCGCGAACCGCGGGGGAAGCGTTTGAGCAGGCGGGAACGAATGATTTAGAGCAAGACAGCGACGTTCTCGATACGTGGTTTTCCTCGGGCTTGTGGCCGTTTTCAACCTTCGGATGGACGGGCGAACGCGACACGGGGACTTTGGGACACGGAGACGCGGCGATTTCCGAAACGGAAGATACGTCAAATCTCACCGCGTCACCGCGTCACCGCGTCACCGCGTCAAATGACTTAGACGTTTATGTTCCGACCGATGTGCTCGTCACGGCTCGCGACATTATTTTCCTGTGGGTTTCGCGGATGATGATGCTGACGAAGAAATTCGTTGATAAAAAAGCGTTTGAAGACGTGATAATTACTGGAACGATAATGGGTAAAGACGGCAAAGCGATGTCGAAGACTCGCGGCAACGGCGTTGATCCAATCGAGATGTTCGACAAATTCGGCGTTGACGCGACGCGCATTTATCTGGCGAGCGTGGCGACCGGCGCGGACATTAAATGGAATGATCTATTGATCGAAACCTACCGCAATTTCGCCAACAAGATCTGGAACGCGACGCGCTTTTGTCTGATGAATAGCGAAGGCGCGGCGGTTGATCATACTTCATTGATGCTTGGTTCTGAGTCCCGCCTTCAGGCGGCAGCTTCTGTTGCGGAGCAAGAGCCGTCTAACGACGGGATTCAGAACTATTCAATTGCGGACCGATGGATAGTTTCACGGCTTAATAAAACAGCTTTGAACGTCAATAAAGCGCTCGAAAAATACGAATTTCACACGGCCGTTTCGCTGCTTTATCATTTCTTCTGGGACGATTTCTGCGATTGGTATATCGAACTTGTGAAGGACGAGATCACGGGCGGCAAATACAGCGAGCTGATCGCGGTCGAGAACGAAGACGATAGTTTGGATGATTTTGATACGCTTGCCAGACAAAACGAAACACGGACGCGCATCATCACCGTTCTTGAACAATCTTTGCGTCTGCTGCATCCGTTTATGCCTTATTTGACCGAAGAACTGTGGCAAAAGCTTCCCGGTGTTTCAAAGGCATTGCATAATCCGGCTTACAGAACGGCAGCGGCGACCATTATGCTCGCCGATTTTCCGGCGGGCGATCACGCGTTGGTTGACGAACGCGCCGAAACGGAAATGCAGGCGGTCATTGATCTGATCTCAAAGGTTCGCAATATCCGCGCCGAAATGCAGATCAAACCATCGGATAAGCCCGTGATCCATATTGCCGCAAGCCGCGAAGCAAACAAGATCTTCGCCGAAAACGAAGCGCAGATCTTAAAGCTCGCCCGCGCCGATAAACTGGTTTTGGGGGCGAAGCTGAATGTCCCGAAAGCCTCGGCAAAAGCCGTCACGACGGTTGCCGAAATTGCCGTGCCGCTCGAAGGTCTGATTGATTTTGAAAAAGAGATCGCACGGCTCGAAAATCAACTGAACAAACTCGAAACCGAAAGTGCGAGATTAAACGGACAGCTTTCAAACGCCAATTTCGTTGACCGCGCACCGCAAGAGAAAGTGCAGGACATCCGCGACCGCGTGGCGGAAATCGAAACGCAAGCTGCTGCCTTAAGGCTGAATTTGGAGGCTTTGAAATGATATGAAGAAAATGATTGGGCTGGCCATATTTTGTTTAGTCGTTTCAGTTAGCGGATTCGGGCAGGCGAAGGAAATCTCCCGAGAAGAAAGTCAACAGCAGATAATTGATTCGTCTGTAATCGTTTTTGATGGCTCTCGGCGTAAAAATTTCAGAGAGGATTATTTCAAGAACGGCAGACTATCCAGTACCACAGAAGTTATCAATGAATCCTTTAGCCCTAACAAATGGCGGGAAGTAACGGTTAATAGATCTGGCAAACGAATTGAAAGATTTGAAATTATCCACATTGATGGAACAAATTATTGCCGAAAAAACAGTGGGGCTTGGAAAACATCAAGTGACTGGTGCGGCGAAAATAAGATGGTTTCCGCACTTTCGGGTGACGAACAAACTTCAGAATTTTCTATCGAAGAAACAAAGCTAAATAACCAAAATGCAAAGCTCTACCGTCAATATATCACTTACAAAGATGATGTCTCACAAACCTACTGGAACTATAAATTCTGGGTTAATAATAAAGGATTCTTTTTACGGCGCGAAATAGAATATGGTTTGCTCAAACCAAAGACGATATACAGTAAAATGACGGAAACCCGCGAATACAACCCGAAAGACCTCAAAATCGTCGCGCCGATCAAATAGAGGTTTTCTGCACAGAGAAGATTTCAGCCTCGTTCACGAGACTTTCGCCGAAAGGCGTAATTAGCCGCGTCCGTTCACGGCGCGGTCATCCGACACTCAAACTCTAAAGGGCGTTTTAACGTCCTTTCAAAAAGGCTTTAGCCATACTCAAAACTATGCCCGATTCAGTTTATTCAGAAATAAATTTTCACATCACCTGGCACACGAAAGGCAATCTGCCATTAATCAAAACCGCAATCGAAACAAAACTCTATCAATTCTTAAAACATAAAATCATCAAAACACCCGAAGTTTATTTTCACGCGATTGGCGGCATCGAAGATCACATTCATATCGTCATCAATCCGCCGCCGTCATTGAAAATGAGCGAATGGATAGGACAATTAAAAGGCGCGAGTTCGTATGAGATCAACCATTCGTCGAATCACAAATTATTGCAATGGCAACGCGGATACGGCATCGTCAGTTTTGGTACAAACGATTTACAATGGGTGATAAATTACGTTTTGAATCAAAAGGAACATTACAAAAAAGGGACAACACACGAACGACTGGAAAAGATTACAAATGAAGATGATGACGAAGATGACGGCTAAGGCCATTTGAAAGGACGTTAAAACGCCCTAAATTATTTACCAATTGCTTGACCGCGCCGTGAACGGACGCGGCTAAGTGCCGCGAAGCGCGGAAAGAAGGCTGAAGCCTCCTAAAGAAAACAACATTTTCAATGCAATCTTGAAATTCACTTGTTATCGAAGAGTTTTTAGATTGTTATTTGTTATCGAAGAGTTTTTAGATTGTTATTTGGAACAAACTTTACAGTTATTACCTTAGAAAGCAAGGAACTCAGAATAATAACCGGCTTTTTTAAGTGAGCTGTAATGCCTGAGCTAAGAGTTAGCAACTCATAGTTCAACAAATGCGGGTGCCGAGCGCAATGGCATTAAGTTAAGCGAAAAAACGTAAAACAGCCTGTTAGCCTGTTTAAGTTTCGCGCCGCTAACCTGTTGATAATAAAGAAAAGCCATGGAAACACACTAACCGTCAGTTTTACGTTTTCACCTTAGTAACACAGGTAAAATAACATTGCCCACTAAAATTTGATAACGAAGTCCAGTAAATCTTTAGTTTGCTGTTCAACTTGAATTAAGTTCAATGACCGCGACAAACTGAAGATTTGTCGGACTTCTGCCAAACATCTGATTTTTGAGATGGGTAAGGCTATTAAACCTTTGTTACTTATGCCAAATAAAAATAGCCTTGTGCCAAATAAAAATAGCCTTATGCCACATAATTTTTGAATCCATATTTAAGAGCATCAATTTCGAGTTTTCTGAATATTTCCAAATAATTTTGCGTTTGGCGTCCAATTGGTTGATAATTTGTTATTACTTTTGGATCGAAAGATCAAAAACATTATGAATCTTTTTGGGAACAGTTATATCTTGGCGAGCATCGCTGAATTTTTGAGTGAAGATCTCGGGCGCGGCGATATTACGACGCAGGCTTGTGTCGCGCCGGAAGTTCGCGGCACCGGACGTTTTTTGGCGAAGGAAAATCTCGTCGTCTGCGGGCTTGCGGTCGCCGAAGCGGTCTTTATACATCTTGACGAAGACTCGCCCGAGATCGAAGCAACGGTCAATGAAGGCACCGAGGTTGAAGCGGGAACGGTTTTTGCGCTCTTGCGTGGTTATGCCGACGTGCTGCTCGCGGGCGAACGCGTCGCGCTCAATCTGATGCAGAGAATGTCGGGCATTGCGACACTGACGCGCCAATACGTCAAAGCGGTCGAAGGCACCGGCGCACAGATCATTGACACGCGCAAAACGACGCCCGGACTCAGAATGCTTGAAAAATACGCGGTGACGATCGGCGGCGGCAAAAATCACCGGCTCGGACTCGACGACGGCGTTTTGATCAAAGACAATCACATCGCGCTTGCCGGCGGAATAACCGAAGCCGTCACAATGGCAAAGAAAAAGGTCGGACATCTGCATAAGATCGAGGTCGAGATCACGAATTGGGCACAGCTCCGCGAAGCGATCGAAGCCGGTGCGGACATCGTGATGCTCGACAATCAAACGCCCGAAGAAGCCAAAAAGCTCGTCGAAATGTCGCGCCAATTAAACCCGAATGTCTTGATCGAAGCATCGGGCGGAATGGATCTCGACCGCGTGCGTTTCTTTGCCGAGGCCGGCGTTGATCTGATCTCGGTCGGCCGGATCACACATTCGGCGCGGGCGGTTGATATAAGTTTCAAGATTCAAACTATCTAAAGTGCAAAAGTGAAAAAGTGAAAAAGTGAAAAAGATTGCGTATAAAATTCAACCCAACTTTTCCACCTTTTCACGTTTTCACCCTTTAAGACTATGAAGATTATAAAAATTATCGGAATTGCGGCCGGTTTAACCGCCGCAATTATGGTGGGATTGGTGATAATGAACCCGAACAATATTGCGGAAACCTCGGCTGATGCCAAAGAAGAAGCATTGCGGCCGCGCAGGTATAAGACCGATCTGCCGAATTTTATCGGCGAAACCGAAAAGATCATTGCAAGCCAGACAACCTATCTGAAGAGTTGGAAATTGATTTCAAGCCGCACGACGGGAACGACCGCATCAATCAAGGCGGAAGTTCCGGTGGTTATTTTCATTGATGATCTGGAGATCAAAGCCGAGGTGCAAAACGATGAAGTTTTGGTCAATGTTCATTCAAATTCACGTGTCGGAAAAAGCGATCTTGGCGAAAATCGCCGCCACGTCTTGCAGATTCTCGAAGCCTTGGATAAAAAGTTTGCAAAATAAAGCCATTTGATTACAATAAGTTTATGAGCGCGTTACCACAAAGAAAACTTTTCACCGTTGATGAATACGACACGATGATCAAAGCCGGTCTGTTTGACGGCAAAGAACGCGTTGAACTCATCGAAGGAGAATTCGTAAAAAAAATAACACAAGACGATCTGCATATCGGTTGTATAAATTATTTGAATAGGTTTTTTACGCGAAATTGCGATGACAGCGTTCTTGTCAGTGTCCAAAATGCGGTGGAAATGAACATTTTCTCCGCGCCGGAGCCGGATGTTGCGATATTGCGGTTTCGCAAAGATTTTTACTCGACCGGGAAAGCGCGTCCCGAAGACATTTTGTTATTGATCGAGGTTGCCGATACGACCGTAAGATCCGACCGACAGATAAAAATTCCGCTTTATGCTAGTGCCGAAGTGCCGGAAGTCTGGCTTGTCAATCTTCCGCGAAAGATGGTCGAAGTTTATACCGAACCGAAGAACGGCAAATACCAAATTGTTCGCAAAGCAGGAAAAAGCGAAATTCTCCAACCGCAGATGATTGCGGATTTGGGCGTTAAGGTCGCGGAAATTATCGGCTAAGGAACGTGTTAAAAAATAACTTATAACAATCTTGTTGGTTGAGAGTCGGGCTACCGCCCGACGATTCGCGAAAGTTGGGCAGAAGCCCGAATATGAACCGTTAGTTTTTATTTTTATCGTTATAACTTATTATTTACACGTTCCTAAATGGGAAGATCTTTTTCTTCTCTTCCCGTCTTCTCGTCTCCTCTTCCGGCTTTTTCCTCGCTCGTTAAGGCAAGCATTTCAGCGGTCGGTTTTAAGATCGGCAGAAAATAAATCAATGCGGTCGAAACAATCAGCGCGATCGTGCAGGCAAATCCGCCTTCAATTCCGTAATCTCCGCCCGTCAGCCAAATTGGTCCTGAATCGGTTGATCTCATTAAAGGAGCGGATGCCAATTCGCCCAAACCGCTGACATTGATTCCTAAGACAGAGCCTTGAACCCAGTTCCACGCGAGATGAATTCCGAAAGGAAACCACAAATTCCGCGTTTTCCAATAGGCAACCGCAAGCCAAATTCCGGCTAGAAATGTATTTGTCCAAGAGAAGAAATTCGCGCCCGGATTGTTGTTATGCGCGGTCGCAAATAAAAAGGAAGTGAGAATCGTGCCAACCCAGAAAAGTTTTGCCCGTAACATTGTTTGAAGCATATATCCGCGAAAAAGAGTTTCTTCGCTGATAGCGGCAACGATAAAAATCAGAAGCGTCACGGAAAGCGTCAATAGAATCGGGGTAGTTCCCGCAGATTGGTTCAAGCTGAAGTGCAAACCGCCGAAGATATAGGGAATCAGCACAGCCACACCGATTGAAACTGCCCCAATTACCAAACCCAAAACCAAATCCTTAAACCAAAATGTCGTGAACCAGCAACCGAGTGCGCGAAAAGGCAAATCTTCAAAAAGCTTGCCGTAAAACCAGCCGAAAAATATGGCGACCGAAGAAAAGATTGAAAACGGTAAAATAAAAGCAAGCAAACCCGTCTGTGATAGACCGATTGGCATAGTCGAAAGAAAAGCCAATGTCCCGATTAAAATAAAATACGCGGTGAAAAAATATGAGATCAAAAAAAATGCAAATCGCACCCCGCTTCTGAGTCGTCCGTAGTCGTTGAAAAAGATTACTTTAAGGTTCATAAATTGATATGAGTTTAGCCGAATTTGCCGGAACCGACAATGGTAAATAAAATTGTGTTAAAATTGCAAAAATGAACGAGCCGAAACAAATCGCAGTGAAACGCAAATTACCGTGGCTTTTGGGCTTGACGGTCTTAATTCTGCTGACATTCTTGGTGCTGCTGCAAACTTCCAACCTTTGGAAAACCTTTACGATTGAAACGGCGGGCGATACGCTTTTGCTTTATGCGTTGTCATCGCTCAATTTCTTTGCATTCGTTATTTTCGGATTCATTCTGCTCAGAAATCTGACCAAACTGATGCGTGAACGCCGTGCCTTTCAACTTGGCGCGAAGATCAAAACTCGTCTGTGGCTTTATTTTTTCGCGGTCAGCATCTTGCCGATCATCGCAATGGCGGGCTTTTCATATCTTTTTATGAATCGTGCGCTCGAACGCTGGTTCACGTCAATTCCCGAAAACGTCATCCGCGAAGCCCGCCAAGTTCAGAATCAAGCGATCAAATCGCAGGCCGAAAAACTGAGCCAAACAACGCAGATGCTGACGGTCAGTTTAGACAAACAGGGGTTGACGAACGAAGATTTGCAGCGCATTGCCGAAGCCGGCAACCTGACGCACATCGAAGTTCTTTCCAAAACAAATAAAACGATTGCTTCATATGAAAAACCGCTCAGCGCGGAAGAAAAAACGGAAGTGGATAAATTGCTCGAATTAGTTCGCAACGGACGTGCTGACGAGCCTCTGTTACGTGATAGCCGCGGTTTTGATGCCGCGCTGGCGCTCTTTCCTGACGGCAGGAAATTGCTGGTCATTCCCGATCTTTACGCCAAAGAAAATGTCAGCCAGTTGGTTGATAATTCGCTCAATGAATTTGAAGATCTAAAGAAAAAGCAGGTTACAGTTCGGCAAATCGGTCTTTCGACGCTCGGTGTTTTGACTTTTCTATTGATCTTTGCATCAAGCTGGACAGCGCTTTACATTGCACGCGGTTTGACCGTCCCGATCAAGGCTCTCGCCGAAGGCGCGGACGAGATCGCACAGGGCAATTTCGGTCATCGGGTCGATGTTTTGGCGGAAGACGAACTCGCGCTGCTGGTCGAATCATTTAATCAGATGTCTGCCAAACTCGAGGAAAATTCGGCGGAATTGAGCGAGCGGCAACGATATATCGAAACGGTTTTGCAATCGCTTCCGACCGGCGTTATTTCATTTGATGCCGGCAATAAGGTCACGACGATCAATAAATCGGCAATTCAGATCCTCAAACTCGAGGATGCTGACTTTGCGCATTTTGAACTCGAGAAATTGGTCAGCGAAGAAAATCGGATCGTTCTGGAAAGGCTTCTCAATCGTGCCAAGCGCATTGGACAATCGGGTGAACAGACGGTTTTGCAGCGTGAAAATACGGATGCGAGAGAGGAAACAAATATGAGTTTACCTGTCGCTTTGACCGCGACCGCGCTGCCGCGTTCAGTAGGCGAGGCAAGCGGCGTCGTCCTCGTCATTGAAGATCTATCAGAACTTATCACGGCACAGCGCGCCTCGGCGTGGCAGGAAGTGGCGCGGCGGATGGCACACGAGATCAAAAATCCTTTGACACCGATTCAGCTTTCAGCAGAACGGATCGCGAAACGCTTCGCTCATTCGCAAGAAGAGGAGAAGATGAGTGAAGGAGAGAAGGAGAAAAACGGAAACGCAAAAATCGAAGGCGGAAGCCTGCGCGTGAGCAAGGGCGCAAATTCCAAAGACCAAACCGTAAAAGTCATCAAAGAAGGAACGGAAACGATTCTGCGCGAAGTGCAAAGCCTGAAAACAATGGTTGACGAATTTTCACGCTTTGCGCGGTTGCCGGATGTTAAACTCGAGAGCGGGGATCTGAACGAGATTATCCGTCAAACCGCCGTGCTTTACGAAGACCGCGACACGCTCGTCGAACTAAGCCTCGCCGAAAATCTGCCAAACGCATTGATTGACGAAGCACAACTAAAGCGCGTCTTTGTCAATTTGATCGAAAACGCGGCGGAGGCTTTTGATAAAACGCAGACGGACAAACGAATCAGCGTCAAAACCTTTTACGATAAAGCGCGTGATCTGATCGTCGCCGAAGTGAACGACAACGGAAATGGAATCACGCCGTCGGATTTCCAGAAACTATTTCAACCATATTTTTCGACCAAAGGGCGCGGCACAGGTCTTGGTTTGGCAATCGTGCAAAGAATTGTTTCCGAACATCGCGGCAAGATAAAAGCCGTCAATAATTCGCCAAAAGGCGCGAAATTTATTGTAGAATTACCTGTGATTGTTTGAGGGGAAAATTATGAAAAGGAAATTTTTGCAAGGGACTGAAAAGTATCTTGAAACATTTCGACAGACACGGCTGCTTTCACAACTTTTTTCTTTTTGTGTTGCGCTTATATTGCTGATGAGTTTTGCGCAATTGGTAATAATCAATTACTCGTTCAAAGGCGAAGTCTCGCCGAAAGTTTGGCAGAATGTGACAAATGAATTGATGCTTCAACTGTTTGTTGCTTTGCTTTTTGCGAGTCGGTTTACACTTTTGTTCTTTAAGAAGAAAATTTATTTCTGGCTCTCGCAATTTGTCTGGTTAATGACTTATTTGGTTATTCTTTCCCAACTTCATTCGACGGAATTCGGTGGCTGCACGAAAAATATGTTGCCGATGTTCGGTGAAAACTTTTCATATGTTTTTGTCGCGTATTTGTTTGTTAGTCCTTTTCGGCAATTAATTACGCTTCTCGTTTCATTCGG
>JANLTD010000271.1:0-5634 GCA_031362765.1 Acidobacteriota bacterium
TGGCATTTCCAGCGTAAATTCCGTTAATTCTTTCGGACATCCTGCGCCGCATCTCATAATCAATTCCTTGAGCATTAACTACTTTATCAACTACGCAACATCTTTCGCTGTAAAGAATAAGGCTGTGAAAGCCGCGAATAATAGCTTTTGTTTGTATAACTTTCGACTTGTAACTTTCCGGATTTGCCAATATGGTACAAAACTCTACTTCCTGCGAGTTTTCATTTTGCTTATTCGATATTTCTTCATTTTTTCGGCACTGAAAACCAAAACACGCAATAATTAAAAGCAAAATAATGAAAAGCTTTTGCATAAGTTTCAGACTTGAAATTTAATTATAAATCACCGGTCTGAATAATGTTAATATTTCGCCGTGCAAGTTCCGCCACAAATTTGTCCGAATCGATCGCTTTTTCCTGCGGTACTGCACCGCGCATCAGAACATCACCGCTTGCCATCATCTGCGCGATGATCGAAGCCGGAAATGCGGTCGTTCGCATCATTGCGCTCAAACCTGTCGTTTCGTCTTGTTTGTCAACAATATCATAGCGCAATTTTTTTGTTTCACCGCTCACTTTGCCGACAAATTCAAGGCGAACCAAGACATAATCGGGTTCATCCGCCGGCAGATGTTTCGTCAAAAGCTCGCCGAAAACCTTGCGCGGCGTGACGCGCGCGTAATCAACCAAAATTTCTTCGCTCGAACAAAGCCCAAGATCAATCATCGTCTTGAATTTTTCACAATGTCCGGCGTAGCGAATCGTTTTGTAGTCTAATTCTTTAATTTTGCCTAAGAATGTATCGGGCAAGGTCGAAGTTCCGCCCGAAGTCTGAAACGCTTCGAGCGGTGGAAAACCATCGAAAGAAAGACTTTCGATTTCGGTCATTGATTCGACTTCCGAAATCTGACGATCGCGGATGACACGCGCAACTTCGATGTATTCGTTAATCAAACCTTCAACTGAAAAAACGAGTTGATACTCTAAAAGGGTTTTCGGTTTTTGGGGCAAACCACCGACGCGAATATGGATCTCCTCGATTTCGTCAAACTTGCGTGTGCCGTGCATTGCTAGAACCGAAACCATTCCGGGCGCGAGACCGCAATCGGGAATAATGCTGATTCCGGCATTTTTTGCTTCTTCGTCAAGCGCGAGCTGTTCGTCAACAATGTAATTATTTCCGCCCAGATCGCAGAAATTTGTCCTGGTCGCAATTGCCGCACGCGACAATTCGACGTTATACCAATAATTGACGCACGAGATTGCCGAATCATGGAAACGCATCAGTTCGGTCACATCGGAAATATTCGAAACGTCAATCTGATGCGCCGTCACCCGCGGCGAACCAACTTTTGCGACAACCGCTTCGGCTTTTTTCAGGTCAAAATCAGCAACCGTCACGGCTTCGACCTCCGGCGAATTATGCGCCAGATCAAAAACCGCGCCCAAACCCATGCGTCCTGCGCCAAGAACAAGAATCTTCATAAATTTTCGAGTAGTGAGTAAACAGTAGAGAGTGGAGACTCGAATTCTTTCTCTTGACTCTCGACTCTCGACTCTCGACTAATTTTTACCAATCGTCAAATTCGTCGGGTTTCTGCGCGGCAATGATCTGACCGGCGTGTTCCCAAACCTTTTTCTTCCAAAGCCGAAGCGAATCCATCAATTGAAACGCCGCTTGCGGATGCGATACGTTGCGTTCAAGTCTGATCACCTGTGCCGCCACGGTTACGTCTTCGTCGGCGTGTTCTGTGATCGTTAAATGGACTTTACTTCCGACGGCCGGAAGCAACCGCGGGAGAAAAACAAGCGTTCCTTGCTGTCCGACATTTTCCGTCAAACCGTCTTCGATAATCTCTTTTCCCGACTCATCTTTCCATTGGACACGAATCGGAAAAGAGATCACGTGTCTTCCTCCAGTTCGGCGTTCTTGCATAAAATTCGCTCCTTCAAATCAAAAAAATGAATATTTATTCTTCGTCAAACTAATATAGCTAAATAGTTGGCATAAGACAATTTAGCTTTGTATTATTTTGTGAAACTTTTCTCTAAACCGGCCTGCCGCCTGACCTAAGCCTAGACAAGCCTTGTTACAAGATGCTAGTATCAAATACGTTTTACATTCGAAACCCATCGCGAAGTCATTTTCGCAGGAGTTTCGACATCTGTTAATTCAGTTCTTCCACACACATTTTAGCTAAGTTTTTCTCGTTTTGCGATGATAGTTAATGTGCTTTGAAATAACGGAAAAAAAATTTAGGAGAATGAAATAATGAAAAATCTAGCTAGAGGAAGCGTGCTTCTGTTCAGTCTGGTTTTGATGATAGGATTTTTATTCTATTTTCAACCAACAGCCGAAGCCGTCACCATAGCGATTGATTCGCAGAACACAATTAAACAGGAAAATATTGAAAAAGACAACTTAAATTATCAAAATTTCCAACAATCGGAAAGCCAAAACACAAATCCCCTGACAGAAGCCGAAAACATTGCCAAACTCGGCAACTTTAACGTTTTTGAAGGGCAAACATTCAGAGCAACCGCATATTGTCTGAGAGGCAGAACCGCATCAGGCGGTAGCGTCCGACGCGGAATTGTCGCCGCTGATCCGCGTATTTTGCCGCTTGGCACACGCATTACTATCAGCGCAGGTTCCTACAGCGGAACTTACACGGTCGCCGACACCGGCGGAGCAATCAAAGGTCGCATTTTGGACATTTGGGTTCCGAGTTGTTCCGAAGCCAACAAATTCGGACGTAAAAGTATCAAAGTCAGTGTAGTCGGCAAATAATCAGTTTAATATAATCTTTTAACAATTTAATTTTTTATAATACTACGGGCCGTTTCATTAATTTGGAACGGCTTATTTATTGATTTTTTCAAATTCGGATTTGCCGAAGCAAAAGATCTTCTGATAAAATCCGAAAACTATGGAAATGTTTGTCCGCTTACATACTCGCTAACTTTTACATTTGTTTCTTTCGTGCTTCCCGCGCGCGAAAGAGCAAAACTTGCTTTTAGGTTCAAGTTTCATTACTACAATTTAATATTTTTATGCGGCATAGTACGGAGAACTCTGCTCCCAGGACGGAGAATAATTCATTTTGGTCAATTCTGCGTGAAGCTATCGGCGGTTCATCGCGCGATTTTACAACCGGTTCAATCGGAGTGGCGATTTTTCTTTTGGCGGTTCCGATGATCCTGGAAATGTTTATGGAGAGTGTTTTTGCGCTCGTGGACATTTTCTTTGTCGCGCATCTGGGCGCCGAATCGGTGGCGATCGTCGTTTTGACCGAATCAATTTTGGCTTTGATCTATGCCATTGCAATTGGTTTGAGCATTGGCGCGACAGCAACCGTCGCGCGCCGGATCGGTGAAAAAGACGAAGAAGGCGCAGCAAAATCTTCGGCGCACGCAATCGTTCTCGGCATCATCGTTTCATTGATAATCGGCGTTGTCGGGATAATTTTCGCCCCCGTCTTTTTGAGACTTTTAGGCTCATCGCCGCAAGTCATCGAGCATGGAACGACCTTTATGCGGATCATGCTTGGCGGAAACGCCGTCATCGTTTTTCTGTTTTTGCTCAACGCGATCTTTCGCGGCGCGGGCGACGCGGCAATTGCGATGCGTGTTTTGATTCTGGCAAATCTGCTGAACATATTTCTGGCGCCGTGTTTTATTTACGGCTCGGATATTTTCGCCTTCTTCGGTATCAATGCTCCGCAATGGCTGATTGACAACTGGATCTTTCCGCAGCTCGGCGTAACGGGCGCGGCCGTCGGCACCACGATCGGGCGCGGCGTCGGTGTGTTTTTTGCCGCGTTTTGGCTCTTTCGCACAGGCGGACGCATTACGATCCGCAAAGATCATTGGAAACTCGACACGGATTTGCTGTGGAGTTTAGTCAAAATTGCCGCTCCCGCCGTTTTGCAGTTCACGATTGCAACGGCAAGCTGGAGCGTATTGGTTCGCGTCGTCGCCGGTTTCGGGGAAGATGCGCTTGCCGGTTACGGTATTGGATTGCGAATCATTATTTTCGCGCTGTTGCCCGCCGTCGGACTGAGCAATGCAGCGGCAACTCTGGTCGGGCAAAATTTAGGTGCGGGAAATCCCGAACGCGCAGAAAAGAGCGTCTGGAAAGCCGCCTTTATCAATGCCGCTTTTCTCGGCGCGATCAGCCTTATCTTTCTTTTCTTTTCAAACGCGATCGTCAGTTTTTTCACCAACGAACCGAATGTTCAGGCGTATGGTCGGGACGCGTTGCATATTGTCGCTTTTGGCTTTGTGTTCTACGGTTTCGGGATGGTTTTGGAGACGGCTTTCAACGGCGCAGGCGATACGTGGACACCGACATATTTGAATTTTTTTATTTTTTGGATGTTTGAAATTCCGCTTGCATATATTTTGGCTTATCAATTCGGTTTCGGAGCGCACGGCGTTTTTTGGGCGATCACGATCGCCTTTTCGCTTCTCGCGGTTGTTTCGGCAATTCTTTTTAAACGCGGGAAATGGAAGGAGAAGAAGATTTAAGGTAAAAGGTAAAAGGTAAAAGGTAAAAGGTAAAAGGTAAAAGTTTTAAGGTAAAAGGTAAAAGGTAAAAGGTAAAAGGGCAAAAAAAATGTCTTACTCGAATTGAACAGTCAAGTAGGACATTCTAAATGTTTTACCTTTTACCCTTTACCTTTTACCTTAAAACTTTTACCTTTACCTTAGAATGTGCGGAATTGCCGGATCAATCCACCAACATCCCGAGGACTTCATCGCCTCGATGCTCAAATCAATCGAGCATCGAGGGTTTGACGACGAAGGCGTTTTTATTTCAAACAAATTTGGGAAAGATGACTTAAAGACTTGTCTCGGACACCGCCGTTTATCAATTATTGATACCTCTTCCGCCGGGCATCAGCCGTTTTTTTCCGCTGACGGTCGTTATGCGATCACGTACAATGGCGAGCTTTACAATTATTTGGAAATCAAGACGGAACTCGAAGGCAAAGGTTATCAATTCAAAACTGATTCCGACACCGAAGTTCTGATCAACGCTTTTCAGGAATGGCAAACCGATTGTCTGCCGCGTCTGAACGGAATGTTTGCGTTCGCCGTTTGGGACGAGCGCGAAAAAACTCTGACTCTTGTGCGCGACCGCGCCGGAATCAAACCGCTTTATTACGCACGAGTTGGCGGGAAATTTGTTTTCGCTTCGGAAATCAAAGCAATTTTGGCTTCAAACCTCATCGGCGGCAAGCTTGACCCCGAAGGCCTGCACCAATTTCTGACATTTCTGTGGACAGTTCACGATAAAACGCTTTTTCAGGGAATTTACCAATTGCCGCCCGCGCATTTTCTGGTCTGGAAAAACGGCGAAATAAGCGTGAAAGAATGGTGGGATTTGGATCTTTCGCGCGAAGAACACGGAAAATCGGAAGATTTCTGGCGCGAACAGGTTTTGGAAACTCTCGACAGATCCGTCGAAATGGAAATGATTGCCGACGTTCCTTTGGGAGCATTTCTTTCGGGCGGCGTTGATTCTTCTTCAATCGTTGCTTTGATGACAAAGCATACGAAAAAAGTTTCGACCTACACAACCGGAATTTCGGCGGAAGATCTGCAGTTTGACATCATTCCCGACGATGTG
>JANLTD010000297.1:0-9505 GCA_031362765.1 Acidobacteriota bacterium
GCTCTGACGCGGAAAAAATACTGCGTCGAGGCGGAAAGCGAACCGGCGGAATAGTTTGTCACATTGGCGGCGACAGTCGCAATTTCGGTGAAATTCGTTCCGTCGGTCGAGCGTTCGATCCTGAAATTGTCTTCGTTGGCCGAGCCGTCCGTCCACGTCAAATTTACCTGGCTGGCGGAAGCTGCGGTTGCCGTCAAAGTGGTCGGCGGATTTGGTGCGGTCGGCGGAGTTCCGCCTTTGATGATCGTAAAATAATCGGCGATCGTGCCGTTTTCGCGCAGGAATTTCGCGTCCAGACGGTTGCCGCTGACGTCCAAAACCATCGAACCGAGATTGTTTAAGGAGACAAACATCGCCGGATGATTCAAAAGCCCGCCGGAAGCTTGACCCGAACTTCCGGCAACGGCATAAACCGCGCCTTCGTTCGGCAGATTCGGACTCAACGCCGATTTCGTGTAGGCGCCGTCAATGTTTTCGCGTCCGCCGCCGGCATTCTTTTTCATCGAATTACTGAACGTCGTCGAATCGCCGTAATGAGAGTCAATCAAAAACGAACGCTCGTAAGAATGACTGTGTCCGGCGAGCACCAGATCGACGCCCCAGCTTTCAAGAATAGGCAGAACATTGGTTCGCATCTCGATCAATTGCGTTTCCGTGTCCGAATTATGCGAGCCCTTTGTGTAAGGCGGATGATGCCAGAAAGCGACAACCCACGGCTGTATGTTTTGCGACAGATCACTCTGCAGCCACGTCAGCATCGGGCTGCCGACAGCGCGGCTCGAAGTCATCGAATCAAGACAAATAAAATGAATATTGCCGTAATTGAACGAATAATATTTTTCCGTGCCGGAAGCCACGCCGCCGCCTTCGGTACCGGTCGGGAGCGTGAACAACTGAAAATACGGCAGACTCGCCGGCGGATTGGTTGACTGCGCCGTGTCGTGATTGCCGATCGTGGACCAGAGCGGCGTTTGCCTCAGCGTGGTCGGATACATATCAAAAACCGCTGTCTGATATTCCGTGTCCGTGCCATTGTTGTAGGCATTATCGCCGAGCATCAAAAGCAGATTCGTATAGGTTGTGCCGGTGTAATTCAGATAAGCATTGCGAACGGCCTGCGCGTTTGCGTCAGCCGTTCCCGAATCGCCCAAAATCCATATGCGATAAGGATTTGCCTGTCCCGCGTTGGGCGATGTGAAAAAGAAATGATTCGCGTCGTTGCCTGCGAGCACGCCGGAAATTGAACCGATCGAATAGAAATATTTCGTGTTGGCGACCAAACCTGTCAGGCGAACTTCGTGTTCGGTCGTCAGAAGCGCATCATCCGCGGTTTGCGGCAAACTTCCTGGCGTTGTGCCGAATTGTACGCGGCTGTCCGTCGCAATATTTGTTCGCCAGCGAACGGTCATGGCGTTTGCTGTTCCCATTTGCAAGTATGCGCCGCGGGTGACGGAAGCGGTCGGCGCGGCGGTTTGTCCGATCAATTCGAAATCGAAACTGGTGTCTGAACTCGTCGCGCCCGATTGATGAATCTCGACCGCCAGGACATTGTTTCCGGCAACGAGAAAACTCGAGTTGATAATCGCCTGCAAAAATGTGGTCGTTTCTTCCGCGCCGCTGATCGCCGTCGTTGCCGGAGTTTGATGGCCGATCGCGCCCGCCGGCATATTATTCCGATAAACTTCCGCGCCGTTCAGATACACGACCGCGCCGTCGTCGCGCAAAATATCGAGCGTCAAATTGTTGAAATCCGCCGGATTTGCGACGTTAAATGATTTGCGAAAATAGGTTGTGATGTATTTATTATTGATGTCCGCGCCATAGCTGACGACGGTCACTTCGTCGCCGTCGCCATAGCCTAGCTGCGCGTTTCCGGCTGCCCAGATCGAATCGTCAAAGGCCGGCGCAGTCCAACCCGCACCTTGATTCGAACCGTTGTCGAGATATTTCCAGCTCGTACCGCGAGCCACCAGAGTCGTGTGAGCAAAAGCGTCCGCCGACAGAAAGACGAAACAAAAAACTGCGAACAGAACGAATTTTCTCATAATTTGATTTTTGAACCTTGCATTGGGAAAATCTGAAGTACTAATAAAATCTTAACTTTATTTCGGGAATTTAACAATACATAATTTTCGGCTATCATTGGCGTATGAAAATCGCTTTGATCGGTTTCGGTGCGATGGGCAAACTCATTAAGACTTTAGCCGAAAATAAAAATCATGAAATTGCGGTCGTTATTGACGACGCGGATACCGGAACGTCGGCTGAAAAATTAGCGGAAAAGCTGAAAGGCATTGACGCGGCGATTGATTTTTCGGTCGCGGAAGCGGTTGAAAGAAATGTTCGGGCGTGTTTGGCGGCAAGTGTGCCGCTTGTCGAAGGCACGACCGGGTGGAACGCGCAAAAAGCTTCGATCAAAAGTTTGGTCGAAGACCGCGGGGGCGCGTTCGTGTTCGGCGCGAATTTTTCGGTTGGCGTGAATCTGTTTTATCGGATCACGGATTTTGCATCGGAGCTTTTCGCAAAATTTGAAGATTACGAAGCGTTTATCGAAGAACGCCACCATTCACGCAAACGGGACGCGCCTTCGGGGACGGCTTTGAAACTCAAAGACATTGTTTCAAAACACATTTCAAGCGATTTCAGCGTGGCGGCAACCCGCGCCGGAAATATTCCCGGCACGCACACAGTCGGCTTTGACGGAACAGCCGACACGATCGAGTTGATTCACAGCGCGCGTTCGCGCGAAGGCTTTGCGTCAGGCGCGATTCTCGCGGCGGAATGGATCGTCGGGCGAACGGGTTTTTATGAATTCACTGAAATAATGGACGAGATTATTGAGGGATGAGGGATGAGGGATGAGGGATGAATAATTATCCTTCGCCGATTCATACAGCGGCGACCATATTTGATTTTGACTTTATGAAACCGAGAATAAAGATCTGTTGTATTTCTTCGATTGAAGAAGCGAATTTAGCAATCGCGTGCGGCGCAGCGGCACTTGGACTTGTCGGTCAAATGCCGTCGGGACCGGGCGTGATTTCGGATGCGGAGATCTTTGAGATCGCGAATCGAGTGCCGCCGCCGATCGCAACTTTTCTTTTGACGAGCGAAACGCGCTCGTCAGACATTATCGCGCATTATAAACGCGTGCAGACGAATACGATTCAGATCGTTGATGAATTGCCTGACCGAACTTATCACGAAATCCGTGATGCTTTACCAGGCGTAAAGCTCGTCCAGGTGATTCACGTTTTGGACGAAAAATCGGTAACGGAAGCCGGGGAATTGGCGGAATTGGTTGACGCGATCCTGCTCGATTCGGGCAATCCGAATCTCGCCGTCAAAGAACTTGGCGGAACGGGCCGGGTTCATAATTGGGATCTGAGCCGCCGAATCGTCGAAACCTGCGGCAAACCCGTTTTTCTCGCCGGCGGCATCAACGCCGGAAACGTCCGCGAAGCCTTTGAAAAGGTTGCGCCGTTCGGTTTCGATCTCTGTTCGAGTGTGCGGACTGATGGGCGACTCGACCGGGCGAAACTTGAAGACTTTTTTACCGAGATCGAAAAGTTGTAAGAAGAAAATAGGACGCGGACAAACCGGGGATTTAGCGGATTTACGCGGATAAACTTAAAAAATAAATTCGCTTGTTCTTGAAAACCTGTCTGCTCCAAGATTCTTAAAAATTCCGGCGAATCATCGGAAATTACAGGCAAATCGTTTCGGTAAGTCTCCGTTTTACGATACAATAATAAGCATTTATTGTTGGAGCAAAAAGCAAATATTATGACGATAAAACTCGATTGGATGCGCGGTTGCGGAACTGCTTTGGTGACGCCGTTTCATAAAGACGGCTCGGTTGATGACGAATGTTTTCGGCTGCTTGTCGAACGGCAGATAAAAAACGGCGTGAAACTCTTGATTCCGTGCGGCACGACGGGCGAAGCGGCGACGATGTCGGGCGAAGAAAAACTTCACGTTATCAAGATGTGTATCGAGGTCGCGCACCGGCATAAAGCGAAAGTCATCGCCGGAACCGGCAGCAACAACACGGCGGCAACGATCGAAATGACGCGGAAAGTGCGCGAGCTCGGCGCCGACGGCGCGTTGGTCGTCGCGCCGTATTACAACCGGCCGACGCAGGACGGAATGCTCGCGCATTTCGGCGAGATCGCCAAATCGGTCAAAAAATTTCCGATCATGCTCTACAACGTGCCGTCGCGCACGGCGTCGAATATTTCGGCTGAAACTTGTGTGCGTCTGGCGGAAAAATACGAAAACATCGTCGCGATCAAAGAAGCATCGGGAAATTTTTCGCAAGTAATGCAGATAATTATGCATCGCCCGAAACATTTCGCAGTATTTTCCGGCGACGACGCGGCGACGCTGCCGCTGATCTCGATCGGTGCTGACGGACTGGTGTCGGTTTGTTCGAACGAAATTCCCGACCTGACCTCAAAAATGGTCGAAAAAGCGCTTGACGGCGCGTGGACGGCCGCCAGAAAACTCCATTACAAAATCCTGCCGCTGATGGAAGCGAATTTCGCGGAAGCGAGCCCGGCGCCGTGCAAATTCGTGATGAAGGAAATGGATCTTTTGGAAGAAAATCTGCGCTTGCCGCTCGTTCCCGTCACCGAACCGACGCGCAAGAAACTGCAAGAGATTTTGAAGGATTTGAAATAGACAATGAATTTACAAGAAAAAATCGAACAATTATCAATAAATTTTGAAGCGCAATCAAATAATTTCTCTGATTTGGTTTCTTTAGCGTTACATCAATTGGTAGCGGTTCGATTGCGTTCTAATCCGAATTTGATCCAAAAAGCTAAGTCTAATTTGCAGAATTGGTTGGTAAAAACACCAAACATCAAGGCGTGGCTGGAATGGAAAGCAATTTTAAAAACCGGAAATCTTGAAACTGTGTTGGAAATATTAACGTCTGAAACCGAAAACGGGCAGAGATTGCGTTCCTCATCGCCGTTTGCCGGACTTGTCACGGCTCAAGAGAGAAAGGCAATAATCGAATATTGTGAGAAAGCAAAACCTTTTTGAATTGACTTATGACATTACAAGAAAAAATCGAACAATTATTTACAAAAGCGGAATTTGACGCCGATGACCGCGCGATCTTTGAAGAATTTAAAACTGCCTTAAGGCGCGGCGAAATTCGTTCGGCGGAAAAAGATTCGGCGGGAAATTGGAACGCAAACGCCTGGGTCAAACGCGGAATTCTGCTCGGTTTCAAGATGGGCAAAATGGTTGAAATGTCGAATGAATGCGAGACGTTTCAGTTTTTCGACAAGGAAACTTATCCGCTTCGGCCGATGACGCTCGAAGATAAGATCCGCATTGTTCCGGGCGGTTCGACGATTCGCGACGGGTCGTTTGTCGCCCAAAATGTCGTCTTGATGCCGCCGTGTTATGTCAATGTCGGGGCGTATGTTGACGAAGGGACGATGATTGATTCGCACGCACTCGTGGGCAGCTGTGCGCAAGTCGGCAAGCGTGTGCATATCTCGGCAGCAGCGCAGATCGGCGGAGTTCTCGAACCGGTCAACGCCAATCCGGTCGTCATCGAGGACGATGTTCTGGTCGGCGGCAACACGGGCATTTATGAAGGTGTGATTGTTCGGGAACGAGCCGTTTTAGCGAGCGGTGTGATTCTGACGAGGTCAACGCCGGTTTTCGATCTGGTCAACGGGACAATTATCAAATCAACGCCTGAGAAAACTTTGGAAATTCCGGCAGGCGCGGTCGTCGTCCAAGGTTCGCGGGCGATCACGAGCGGTTTCGGCAAAGAAAACGGTCTTTCGCTCTATGCGCCGATCATCGTCAAATACCGCGATGAGAAAACGGATGCTTCGACGAAACTGGAAGATTATTTGCGTTAGTAAATGTTGGCTTGATTATGAATACGAAGTTTGCAGTGTGTATAAATAACAAGGAATTTGAGGCATCGCTCGAAGTCGGCAAACTTTACGAGACGGTCGCTGATGCAGAAGCCGAAAGCGACGATATGATTCGCGTGATTGACGAAGATGGCGAAGATTATTTGTTTGAATCAAAGAATTTTTATTAATTTAAATTTGAACTCGCTGACGACATCAGATACTCTGTTCGAAAACAAGGAGAAAACAGATGGAACGCAAAACCGCAGATGAATATCCCCAGGAGTTATTGGATCTATTTCATGAATATCAGCACGGCGATCTTGACCGGAGGTCATTCCTGAGAGGGGCGGCCAGGTTTGCAGTCGGCGGCCTGACGGTCGCGGCGATCTTTCAGAGCCTGACACCCAACTATGCGTGGGCGCAAACGGTGCCGAAAGACGATAAAGATCTGAAGGTTGGTTACGAATCTGTGCCCTCACCCGGCGGCAACGGCTCGATCAAGGGTTACCTTGCCCGGCCGGCCAAAGGCAAGAAATTTGCGACCGTACTCGTCATTCATGAAAATCGCGGACTCAATCCGTACATTGAGGACGTAGCACGCCGCCTTGCAAAAGCCGGTTATATGGCGTTTGCTCCGGACGGATTGACCTCGGTGGGCGGATACCCCGGCGATGACCAAAAAGGCGCTGCGGCGTTTCGTACGGTTGATGGCAAAAAGATGACCGAGGATTTTGTGGCCGCCGCTCTGTGGCTCAAGAAACGGCCCGAGAGCCGTGGGAAACTTGGTGCTGTGGGATTCTGCTGTGGCGGCGGACTGGTCCACCAACTCGCCATCCGCCTCGGTAAAGACCTCAATGCCGGTGTCCCGTTTTACGGTCGTCAGGCGGGTGTCGCCGACGTGCCAAAGATCAAAGCACCGCTATTGTTTAATTACGCCGGCAACGATCAGGGCGTCAACGCGGGTATCGTTGCTTATGAAGCCGCTCTGAAAGAGAACAAGAAAAAGTTTGAGAGCTATACCTACGAAGGGAAACAGCATGGCTTTCACAATGACACTACCCCACGATACGACGCCGAAGCCGCCAAACTAGCCTGGGAACGTACCCTCGCTTTCTTTAAGAAGAATCTCAAGTGATCGGGGGCTTTTTTGCAGAGCGAAATAACTTCATTGTTAAAGTGATAATAATGTGAGTTTGGGAAAAAGATTGAAGAATTATTGGCAATTCGCCGCAGAAGGGCGCAACTCACGCACGATTTTTTAATTTGCATATCGTTTCGGAGCTTAAAGAAAGGTAAATTAACGCTTTCAGGCATTGTTTTAAGAAAATTTTGATGACGACCAAACTGAAGACCGTGATTGTTCAAAAATAAATGAATCGCGGTCATAAACCGCTTGCTTAACGGTCGGTTTGTTTTGGTGTGATTTCGTTTGAGTGATGAAACTCGAAATGTTCGCCGTCGCTGAAATTCACTGCGATCTGACAATCTTTGAGCGTCGGATTGTGCAAAAGAAATTCGGCGAGCGGTGCGGTCAAAAGCGTTTCGACGGTGCGCTGCAAAGGTCGTGCGCCGAAACGCGGGTCGAAACCTTTTTCCGCGAGATGCGCGACGATTTCTCTTGTCCAGACGAGTTTGATGTCTTTTTCAACCAAACCTTCGCGCCCGGCGACCGCGCGTATTTCCTTTTCCGTGATTTTGTAAAGCGAGGCTTTATCGAGCGGTTTGAAATTGATGACCGCATCGAGCCGGTTAAAAAATTCGGGACGGAAAAATGCTTTGATCTCTTTTTCGCTCGAAATATTTTCGTTTTCGCCGAAACCGATGTCACCGCGTGCAAAGCGTTCCGCGCCTAAGTTTGAGGTCATAATTACAACGGCGGAAGTAAAATTTGTAACCCGCCCGAAACGGTCGGTCAATCGTCCTTCGTCAAAAAGCCCCAAAAGAACATCGAAAACCTGCGCGTCCGACTTTTCGATCTCGTCAAAAAGGACGACCGAAAAAGGTTTTTCGCGCACCTTTTGAATCAGATCCGAAGGCTCGCCGTCTGACCGCGTCAAAAGCCGCGAAGCCGCGCCCGAAAGATTATATTCGCTCATATCGAGCCGTACGATCTTTTCTTCGGCTTTGCCCGACGCACCGAAAAAGAAACGCGCCAGCGATTTGGCGAGTTCGGTTTTCCCAACGCCGGTCGGACCCGCAAAAAGAAACACGCCAAGCGGACGCTGTGGATCGTTCAAGCCGGCTTTGAATGTCGTCACGATACTCGCAACCTGCTCGCACGCGTCTGTTTGTCCGATCACTTCGGCTTCAAAACTTGCTGTCACATCTTCAAAATTCAAAGTAATTTCATCGCGCAAAAATAGTTCGGGCAAACCGGTCAGTTTGATAAAACTTTCGATGACATCGCCGATTGTTACTTCCTTTTGCCGCGCTTTTGATACTTTTTCAAAAATGCCCGTCAAAAACTGCGCCGTCTTGCCCGGAAATTTCTGATACGGCATAAACCTTGCGAACAGACGATAAATAAGGTTCGTGACATTTGCCGAATATTCGACGCTCAGATTTCTTGATTGGATTTCGGCGATCCGCGTCAAAACCGTGAGGGCTTTGTCCGCCGTAAATTCAGGCAGACGGACAATTTGAAAAAGGTTTGCAAAACCCGGAAGAAGGCGGCGGCAAGCGTCGAGTTCGGCGACGGTCGCTTCTGAAACAACCCGGATCTCGGCCCGCTGCAAGTAAGGAACGAGAAACGCCGCGAGGCTTTCTTCGGGCGCGCGTCCGCCGTAGCGAACCAGATCGAGCAAACTCTCGACGCATAGAACGCCGTCAATATCGGATAATTCCGAAATTATTTGTTCGAGCCGCTCTTCCCATTGCCCCAAGAATTTCATTCCCGAAATGATCCGCCCGCCATTCGTCTGCCAGAAACGGTGTTTGGGATTTTTCTCGTCTGTTTCGGGATCAAAATCTTCGTCGCGGCCGCTCGTTTTGAGCAGCTCTTTCTCAATCTGGCGGACGGCTTCGGTTAAGACGGTCGTTTTGCCGACACCCGGTTCGCCCAAGATTATGACGCCCGCTTTTTCATTTGTAAGCCGCTCAACCAGATCGAAAACTTCCAATTCACGTTCGTAAGGTTTGGATATTTTTCGCGTAAACCCCGGCGCGCCGAGCGGTTCGGCAACGGCGATCAGATTCGGCGTTGCTTTGAAAGATTCGGTTAGTTTGATTTTGCGCCGCGCCTGAAAAGAGATATTTTCGAGCGCGATCTCTTTTGGCGGCAGATGTTTGACGAGCGCAAGCGGCGACGAACCGCGCAATTCTTCCTGCACTTTGAGATTGACAAGCGTTTTTAACTCGCTCTCGCGGTCAAAGAAAAATTCGATGTCGAAGAGCGGCAGGACAGCGGAATAATTGCCGCTTTCGGTTTTCCACGAAACGCAGGCGACGCGCAGCGGAATCAGATCGTCGCTCGTAAAAGTCCGGTCTTTCGGCGCGCGGCGTTTTTTATTTTTATTTTAGGTTTGCTGTGATTATTTTGGGTTTTTTTAGGGACGCACCACGACGCGAAAATAGGTCAGCTTTAATTATTAAAATTAGTCGGCTTCGCGCCACCC
>JANLTD010000317.1:0-2455 GCA_031362765.1 Acidobacteriota bacterium
GATTCGCAGATTTGGGGCAATCAATATGTTAAAAATTCAGCCGATGTGATTGCTGCACAAAATGAGATCGCGCAAGCCGTCGCCCAAAATCTGCGGCTGAAACTGGCTAATACCGAGCAGCAGCAGATGTCTAAACGTCCGACAGAAAACGCCGAAGCCTATCAACTTTATCTCAGAGGACGTTTTCACGTATTCAAATTAACGCTGCCCGAAATTCAGCAGGGTATTTCATATTTTCAGCAGGCGATTGATATTGACTCAAAATACGCGCTTGCCTACGCCGGACTTGCCGACGCATATCGGTCGCTGGCGCTCGGCAGCGAACTACGGCCGACCGAGGTTATGCCGAAATCGCTAGCGGCGGCAAACAAGGCGATCGAACTTGACGACGCGCTCTCCGACGCGCATACCGCTCTCGGTTCGACGTTATTTTGGCAGTGGAATTGGAACGAAGCGGAAAATCAATACAAACGCGCTTTGGAGCTGAGTCCGAACGAGGCGAATGTTCATATCTTTTACGCGCATTTGCTTTCCAATACCGGACGACACGCCGAAGCCCTCGCGGAAATCAAACGTGCTCGCGAACTTGATCCGCTTTTTCCATTCGCGGGCGCGCTCGAAGGACAATTTCTGATGGACGCCGGACAACTCGACGAAGCGTTGGACAGATTGCGAAAAACCTCTGAAATCGCGCCTAATTTCTGGATGACGAATCGGATCGCCGCGAGTGTTTATATCGAAAAGGGAATGTTCAAAGAAGCTGTCGCCGAAGCGCGAAAAACGCGGGAACTTTCGCCCACTCAAACCGTGTCGGTCGCTTTTGAAAGCTACGCTCTGGCGAAGTGGGGGAAAAATGACGAAGCGCGCGCATTGCTGAACGAATTATTAAAATTATCGGAGACACGGTTCGTTCCGCCTTATCATTTCGCGCTGATTTACAATGGTTTAGGCGAAACTGACAAAGCATTCGAATGGCTCGAAAAAGGTTTTGAGCAGCGCGATCCGAAAATGGCTTTTCTAAAAATTGACCGGAAATTGAACAATCTGCGCAGCGAACCCCATTTTATTGAATTAATGCGGCGGATGAATTTTCAATGATTTTACTTGCAGTTTTCCGCGGGAATTTTGGTTAAAAGTTTTTCGAGCCGGGCGATCTGTTCTTTGACGGCGCGGACATTTTTGCGGAAGGATGAAAGCGAATCGTAGTCTTTTTGTGCTTCCAAAAGATCTTTTCGTGCTTCGCAGTTTCGCTTTGCCTTGAGTAGAATCTCGCCGCGCCGCAGCAGAAAAGATTCCTTGCGCGGCATCGCCGCCGTTAATTTATCAAGTCTGACAAGAGCCGCGTCGTAATTTTTGCGCCTGACTTCCAGATCGATCGCCGCCGTATGCAGCGTGACGAGATTGCCGAATCTTTCGAGACCTTCGTCCAAACCGCGCAAGGCTTCATCAAATTGGCGGGCGTTTACAAGGGTTTCGGCGCGTTCGAGATAGATTTCGGCTGAATCTTCGGGCGAAATCCGGATCGCCTGCGTGAAATATTTGACCGCCGTTTTTGTCTTCTTGAGTTTGGCGGAAACCCGCGCCATTGTCAGCACGCCTTCAAAACCGCCTGGTTCTTTAGCTAAAAATTTTTCGAGCGCGAGTCTTGCTTTTGAATATTGTTTCGCATCGAGCCAGAGTTTTCCGCGCCCCAAATTCACGGCTGCCGCCAAATATGCATCGAGTCGTTCTGTGCGCGCGAAATCCTTTTCGGAGTTTTTCCATTCCGCGTGCAGACGATAAAGCTCGGCGCGTTTGAGATAAAGCGCGGCATTGCGCGGGTCTTTTTTGATTTCTTCCGTTAAAGCGACGATCTGTTCGTGCAGACCGTCGTGCGCGAAAATTTTCGGCGCGAAGATAAAAAAAACGATTAAAAGAAAACTTAAAATTTCGAAAGGTTGTTGCAAATATTTTCTCAATCTAGTTTTGGGGATTGTTTTGAGTCCCGCCTTCAGGTCAATTTCATTAAGCTACGCGAAGTCTGGCAGACGCGAAATGCTCGATCGTGGGGACATTCAACAAACTGAAGTTTGTTGGACATCGCACCGGAAAAGCCGCCTGAAGGCGGGACTCAAAACTAAATCATCGTTTCAAAGTTTTTGCCGTCAAGATGTTTGAATAAGCCGAATTTCCGGTTACGTTGTAGGCGCGCACCCGATAGCGGTAATTTGTATTTTTTGCCAAGCCCGTGTTTGAAAATGTCGTGACATTTGCGCCGGTGGTCGCGATTTGCGCGTAATTCGTGCAGGTTGCGCCCGTGCATCGTTCGATTTTGAAACCGGTTTCGTTTGATGCGTTGTCGGTCCAACTCAGATTTATCTGAGTCGTCAAAATGGCCGTTGTTAAAAGAGCCGTCGGAGAATTCGGCAAAGGCGGCGGAGCAGCCTGTGTGGTTGCGTTTACCGTGTTTGTATAA
>JANLTD010000340.1:0-3545 GCA_031362765.1 Acidobacteriota bacterium
GCGAATCGTCGGGCGGTAGCCCGACTCTGAACCAACAAGATTGTTATAGGTTATTTTTTACACGTTCCTTAATAACTGATGTTACGCAAAAGACTTTGAGCCGCATTTCATGCGGATCTCCGCGAAGCGGTACACCGCTTCGCCGCCGCGCTATTTATGGCGCGGTCATATGATGAATAATTTTCAATAGGGCGTAACGACGTCCTTGAAAAAGGCTTGAGCCGTCAAATTACAAAAGCTAAAGCGGAAGAAAAGGACGTCTTTACGCCCTGCAAACTTGCTCGAACTGGCAGCCGCGCCATAAATGGACGCGGTTAAATGTCCGCGAAGTGCGGAAAAGCCCAATGAATCGGGCTAAAACCAATTTTGCGTAACATCAGTTAATAACATTTTTTGTTCGCCAACTCCTTAGTTGACAGAAGTTTTAACAAAAAGCGTAAGGAAATGTAAGCCTTACGCTTTTTGTTTTGCGCGGTTTAGGCTAGAATTAAGGCAATTTCTAACGATACTTTGATCTGAAAAAAATTAACTCCGATGAAAATTGTTTTAGCTGAAGAGCAAAATGGCTCTCAAGTGTCCGAAAAGTCTTTTAATCAACCGATCGTTCGAATCGGACGTGATCCGGTCGACTCTCAAATCATTTTCGACAATGCAAAATATCCGATGGTTTCGCGCAAACACGCTGAACTGCGGTTTGAAGGCGGAAAGTGGATCTTGTTTGATTTGAAATCGAGTTACGGAACATATCTGAACGGGCAGCGAGTGGTCGGGACGATCGAGGTTGCGGTCGGAAGCGTTTTGCAATTCGGCACACAAGGCCCGACCGTGCGGGTCATTTGGTTTGAAGTTGATCAGGTGATACAGCCGAATATTCAGCCGCCACAACCGCAAGCCTACAATCCGCCGCCGATCCAGCATTCTCAACCGTTATCGCAAAACATTGGTCAACCGCCGCCGTCTATGCCGAATGTTCAAAGTCCTTCAATTCCGGCGCAGCTCGATTTTGTCGGCTCAAGTATCCATCACACGCCTTTTAAGATCACGAATCCGGCGATCTGGCTTGGACGCGATCCGAGTTGCGATATTGTTTTTGAATCGACGGCCGTGATGGTTTCGCGCAAACACGCCCAGATAACCAACGTCAACGATAATTATCTGTTGACCGACAACAACAGTTTTAACGGCACATTGGTCAATGAACAGCGCATTTCGACCCAAACACCGATTTATCATAACGACGAGATCCAGCTCGGTGTCAGCGGCCCGGTGATGCGTTTCAATTTGCCGACGCGGATTGCGCCGAAAGGTGCGAGTCTCGCCGGTCAGCGCGCGGTTGCCGCGAGTCAGATCGCCCCGTCGCCCGATTTCGAAAGCATCGGTTCGAAAACGATGGTTGCGAATATCGGCAATATTTCCCAAAAGATCTCGCTTGATTCTTCTTCAAAGCCGACGCTTCTGATGTCGCTGACCTTTGGCAGTAAGCAGGAATTGATCATCGGCCGCGCCGAAAATAACGATATTGTGCTTGACGGTTTGCAGATCTCAAATCGCCATGCGCGGCTTGTGCAAAGCAATACCGGCACCCTCATCGAAGATTTTAATTCGACCAACGGCGTTTACGTCAACGGTATGCGCGTTTCGCGGCAAGGAATTTTTCCCGGCGACGCGGTGCAGATCGGTTCGTTCATGCTGCAGATAGATCAGGCGGGAATGATCGGAATTTTCGATACGCGGTCGAAAACCCGGATTGATTCGGTCAATATCACCAAGGAAGTTAAAGATCGTTCGGGCGGCGGAATGATCAAGCTGCTCGATAATGTTTCGCTGTCGATCATGCCGAACGAATTTGTCGGGTTACTCGGCCCTTCGGGCGCCGGTAAATCCACATTTATGGACGCGCTCAACGGAATGCGCCCCGCGTCGGGCGGCAGCGTCCTGATCAATAATCTCGACCTTTATCAGCATCTCGATTCCCTTAAACAATCAATCGGCTATGTTCCGCAGGACGACATCATTCACCGCGAACTAACCGTTTACCGAACACTTTATTATGTCGCGAAATTAAGGCTTTCGGGCGATGTTTCGAGAAAAGAGATCGATCAGATCATTGATGAAGTGATGGATGTGACCGGACTCAGCGAACGGCGCGATGTGCCGATCAATCAATTGTCCGGCGGACAGCGAAAACGCGTTTCGATCGCTGTCGAACTGGTCACGAAACCCTCGGTGATCTTTCTTGACGAGCCGACGTCGGGGCTTGATCCGGCGACGGAAGAAAAGATCATGGTCTTGTTCCGACAGATCGCCGAATCGGGCAGAACTGTTATTCTGACGACGCACGCGATGGAAAATGTCAAGCTTTTTGACAAGATCGTCATTTTGATGCGCGGAAAACTCGCGTTCTACGGCAGACCCGACGAAGCCTTGAAACATCTCGGCGCATCTAGTTTTAAGGACGTTTACGACAAACTCGAAGACCCGATCGAAGCCAAATTGAAAATGGGCGGCGGCAACCGCAATCAGGTCACCGAGCAGGTTGCCGAAGATTGGAAACAAAGATTCATTCAAACTCCGCAATACCGCAAAAATGTTTTTGAACCGCTCAAAGAACTCGGGACATTGCAATCGTCGGGCATTCAAAAGAAAAGAAGTCTCGGACTTATCGGCTCGATCCGGCAATTTATGACGCTTTCGCGCCGCTATTGGGAAGTTCTTTTCCGCGATAAACTTAATTTGTTTATTCTTTTTGTTCAATCACCGCTGATCGCTTTTATGACGTTTCTGGTGATGGGCGATGACCAACCGAGGGATTTTGCTTATTTTGTGCTTTCGCTCGTTGCGGTTTGGTTTGGAACCAGCGTTTCGGCGCGTGAGATCATCCGTGAACGGCCTGTGTATAACCGCGAACGAATGGTCAATCTCGGACTGATGCCGTATGTTGCGAGCAAACTCTTTGTGCTCGGCTTTATTGTCGGGCTCCAATGTCTGTTTCTGTTCGTGCCGCTCAAATTCCTCGATATAGTTGGTGTGATGCCGATGCCGGGCGATCTTTTGGGAATTCCGCAGTTTTGGGCGATGCTGCTGACGGCGGGCGTTGGTATCGCGCTCGGACTTGTGATCTCGGCGCTTGTCAAAACTTCCGAAATGGCGACCTCGCTGGTGCCGTTGATCCTGATTCCACAGATTCTTTTTTCGGGATTGGTCGGCGTGCCGAGCGGACTTAACAAAGTCGCCGGGCTGATAATGCCGGCAACCTGGGCGTTTGACACGATGAAACAGTTTTCCACGCTCAAGGTTCTGCGCGAAGACGGCGACAAGGACGCGACCAATAAGGATTGTACCAAAGAGAAGTGCGGTCTCTATAAACAGGTCGAGTACGATAACAAACAGATCATCAAAAAGGCCGAAAAAGACATCGCCGATTACAAGACGGACGCGAAAAAGGATTCGGATAAGTATAAAGATCAGATGGACGACTATCAGGACGATATGGGTAAATATGGAAACGGACAGCTATCGAGCAAACCCACGAAACCGAAACAACC
>JANLTD010000342.1:0-2411 GCA_031362765.1 Acidobacteriota bacterium
GGTGGGCCGAGCAATCGCCCGATGATTGGTGGCGCGCCTGCGTTTCGGTAAATCGTGAAGTTTTAATGAATTCAAAGCCAGAAGACATCGGCGCAATCAGTTTTTCCGGGCAAATGCACGGCTCGGTTTTGCTTGATGACGCGGACAAAACGTTGCGCCCCGCTTTGATTTGGTGCGACCAACGCACCGAAAAGCAATGTGCGGAAATCACCGAAAAAATTGGCGCGGAAAGATTAATCGAACTCGTTTGCAATCCGGCAATTACGGGTTTTACTTTACCGAAATTGCTCTGGGTACGCGAGAACGAACCCGAAATTTGGGCAAAAGTAAAAACAGTTTTGCTGCCGAAAGATTATATTCGTCTGAAACTTTCGGGCGATAAAGCGAGCGATGTCGCGGATTCGTCGGGAACGCTGCTGTTCGATGTGCAAAATCGAAAATGGTCGGGCGCGATGCTTTCAGCGTTTGAAATTGACGAAAATCTGTTGCCGCGCATTTTTGAATCAATCGAAATTACGGGCAGAGTTTCCGCTGGTGGCGCAACCGCAACGGGTTTGCTTGAAGGCACTTTGATCGTTGCCGGCGCGGGCGATAATGCGGCCGGCGCAATCGGAATGGGCGTCACACACGCCGGCACGGTGAGCGCGACGATCGGAACTTCGGGCGTAGTTTTTGCCGTCACGGACGCGCCGAAAATTGATTTGAAAGGGCGAATTCACACGCTGTGCCACGCGATTCCGGCACGCTGGCACAATACGGGCGTCACGCAGGGCGCAGGACTTTCGCTAAAATGGTTTCGCGAAAATTTTGGCGAAGGCGCAAGTTTTGACGCGCTTGCAGATGAAGCGGCAAAAATTTCGGCGGGCGCGGACGGCGCGATCTGGCTGCCGTATCTGATGGGCGAACGCACGCCGCATCTCGACGCACAGGCTCGCGCAGCGTTTATCGGTTTGACCGCAAGCCATACAAAAGCGCATCTGACCCGGGCTGTGATGGAAGGCGTTGCCTTTAGCTTGCGGGATTCCTTTGAGATCTTCAGGGAACTCGGCGCGCCGGTCGAAATAATCCGGCTTGGGGGCGGCGGCGCAAAATCCCCGCTTTGGCGTCAGATTCAAGCGGATGTCTATGGAAACGCGGTCGAAATATTAGAGACGGACGAAGGCGCGGCGTTCGGCGCGGCAATTCTTGCCGGAGTCGGCGCAGGCGCGTGGCGTTCGGTTGACGAAGCGTGCGAAAAAACGATTCGCGTCGCTAAAAGAATTGAGCCGAATGCGGATTCGGTTAAAACATCAAATCGCAATTACGAAGCCTATAAATTGCTATATGCCGCGCTTCGTCCGGCGATGAAAATTATTGGCAGTGAAGAATAATTTGCCTGCGAAATACACGAAATAAACTAAAATTAGATGAAAACTCGTAAAGGGTTTTCGTTTCTTTGGCGTATTTCGCGGTCAACAAAAGGAAATATAAACTATGAACAACGACAAATATACACCAAAACCAGAGGATAAATTTACATTCGGATTATGGACGGTCGGCAATCGCGGCGGCGATCCGTTCGGCGATCGGGTGCGCCGAAAACTTTCGGCGACCGAAATTGTCGAATTGCTCGCCGAAGTCGGTGCCTACGGTGTCAATTTTCACGACAACGACCTTGTGCCGATTGACGCGACGGCTTCCGAACGCGATCAAATCGTCAGCGATTTTCGCAAGGCTTGTGACGCGAACAATATCAAAGTTCCGATGGCGACCGTTAATTTGACCTGGGATCCGGTTTTTCGTGATGGCGGTTTTACAGCAAATGATGCGCGGGTTCGCGCCTACGCCGTTCAAAAAACGATGCGTGCAATGGATCTTGGCGCAGAATTCGGCGCAAAGGTTTTTGTTGTCTGGACGGGCCGCGACGGAGTTGAAACCGATGCCTGCCGCCGCACGGACGATGCGGTCAAACGCTACCGCGAAGCTCTGAACTATCTTTGCGAGTACAATATTTCGCAAAATTACGGCTACAAATTTGCGCTCGAAGCCAAACCGAACGAACCGCGCGCCGACATTTATTTTCCGACGACGGGCGCGTATCTGGCTTTGATCGAAACTCTCGACCACCGGACGATGGTCGGCGTAAATCCGGAAGTCGCGCACGAACAAATGCCGGGTTTGAGTATGATGCACGCGGTCGCGCAGGCGTGGGAATCGGGAAAACTCTTTCATATTGATCTGAACGATCAGGTTCCGGGACGCTATGACCAGGATCTACGGTTCGGTTCGGCAAATCCGAAAACGGCTTTTTGGCTCGTCAAATTCCTTGAAGATGTCGGCTACGCCGGGATGCGGCATTTCGATGCGCACGCGTATCGAACCGAAGATCACGACGGCGTCAAGGATTTTGCTAAGGGGTGTATTCGAACTTA
>JANLTD010000353.1:0-3125 GCA_031362765.1 Acidobacteriota bacterium
CCGAATCGGTCGCGAATTATCTGAAATTTCTGACGGAAGTTGACCGTAAATCAACGCCGCTCAAATCTTTGCAAGGCAAGATCTGGCAATCGGGCTATGAATCGGGCGATTTGATCAGCGAGATGTTCGCGGACGTACCGCGCGCGTTTGAGAGTTGGAAATCGCAGCAGAAAACGATCGCGATATTTTCTTCGGGCAGCATCTTGGCGCAAGAGTTGATTTTCAAATATTCAAACTTCGGCGATTTGAGCGGGTTTATTTCCTATTATTTCGACACCAATATCGGCGGCAAAAAAGAAGCGGAAAGTTATGTCAAAATTGCTGCCGCGCTCAATCATCCGCCGAAAAGAGTCGCGTTTGTTTCCGACGCGATCGCCGAACTTGATGCGGCGCGCAGTGCCGGAATGCAAACGGCGCTTTCAATTCGTGAAGGCAACGGAATCGTCCGCCAACCGATCTATCACAACGCGGTTGCTTCTTTCAGTGATTTGGAGTAGCTGATTGGGTTTTTGGCTTCGTGTCTTTGGTTTTATTCAATGTCAGCCCGATGATCTTCAATCAAGATACTAAAAAATAAGCGGATTGGTGAGAAATTCATTGCCAATCTGCAATTTCTTTCAAAAAGCCAAAGACCAAAGACCAAAGACCAAAGACCTAATTACCGAATTATCATATCCGCAAAGGCATCACGAACTTAGATAAATATATTGTGATGCCATTGTGTTTGCTTATTTTTCTCGCAGACTCTTGATGTATTTTTCTATCTCTTTTGAAGGCATATAAGCATTCTTCTCGGTAATCGAATTATCCGTCTGGATGGATTTGTCTAACTCCTTTCCGACAAATTTTTTCATGGCGACGGTCGCACGGTTTTTGTAATCGATGACTGAAACTTCGCAGTCGAGTTGGTATGCGGGAATTGCCCTTCCGCTCTCCAAGGTATATGTGCCAATCTGTTTCCCTTGGCTGCATTTGTTTTGAACAAGCGTGTTAATGTCTTCGAGTTTAAGAGCCATATCATCTTTCGTCAAACCATACGCTTCAAGCGTTTTCGTGTCGAAATCGGTTTCTTCCTTATTGAGAACGTCAAGCGAGCAGTATCTGGAATTGTTTATCTGAACTAAGGCGACCTTTCCTTTGATTTTCGCTTTCGGGTCAAGACGGTCTTTGACTATAAAATCGCACAGTTCCTGTATCTTCGTCTTAAACTCTTTGATATTGGCTGGCATCGAAGGCGTCCCAGCGGGTGTCGGACTGCTTGTCGTGCTTGTCGAGTTTTTGCTCGTGTTGATCACATTACCTGAACTACAACTGAACATAAAGAAAACTGCAGCAATCATACCGATTAAATATAAATTGTTTCTGTGGTGCATTTTATCTCCTTTTGGGAACTGTTTAGAATTAGATTAAAAAGCAATTTATCATATCTGCAAAGGCATCACAATGTATTTATAAATGTAATTTGTGTCGCCCCGGGATATTCATTTGCGTTTGGGCGTTGCTGTCTTTGAATCTAAAGGCGATGCGCGGGCGGTTGGCGGTTTCTTTTACTTTTTCGCCTTCGGTTTCCTGTTCAGTTGCGCTCGCCTCGGATTCTTTTGCGCCGCCGAAGAAAATCTTGAACGTATTGCGAGTTGAAACCGATTTGCACTTCGTCGTCCGTATATTCGGCGGTGACTTTTTCGCCTTCTTCGCCTTCTTCAGAGCTTTGCGAGCCGATTTCGATTTCGCCAGCGCGAATCGTCAATTTCACCGAGCGTGTTCTTTCGACTGCCATCAGAATAACGCGGCGAACTTATGATTGAGCGGAATCATTCCAGATAATAACCTTATAACTGGAGCGAGGATACCTCAAGATCATCGTTTTTGCAATATTTTTACAACCTCTATGGAACAAAAACCTAAACTCAGTAGATCCAAATTCGGAAGCAAAATCTAAAATTCAGCAAAAGTCCGAGACTTGGATTGATCAATAATCCGAAATCCGAAATCCGAAATCCGAAATTTGGTTCTACGGAGTCTTTGTGTTGAAATAAAAATATGGAAATAAAAAACTTGGAAACAGCAACATTAGGGGCAGGATGTTTTTGGTGCGTCGAAGCGGTTTTCGACGATCTGCGCGGCGTGACGGATGTCGTTTCGGGCTATTCGGGCGGACATACGGAAAACCCGACTTACCGCGAAGTCTGTTCGGAAACGACCGGACACGCCGAAGTTACGCAGATCGAATTCGACCCGGAGGAGCTTTCTTTCGCCGATCTTTTGCGCGTCTTTTTCGCGGTTCACGATCCGACGACGCTCAATCGGCAGGGAAACGACGTTGGCAGTTCGTATCGTTCGGCGATCTTTTATCATTCGGACGAGCAGAAACAAATTGCCGAAGAGATCATCAAAGAAGTCACGGAAGCCGAAATTTACGACCGGCCGATCGTCACGGAAGTTACAAAATTCGATAAATTTTATCCGGCGGAAGATTATCATCAGGAATATTTTGCCAACAATGCGGCGCAGCCGTATTGCGCGGCAGTCGTCGCTCCGAAGGTCGCGAAATTTCGGAAGCAGTTCTTGAGCAGATTGAAGAAATAGTCATTACTGAGTGGTCTAAAAATTGCAAGGGCTTTGAAAACTAAGAAAATCTGCCCACGAAATACACTAAACAAACGAAAAAAAATCATTTTAACCAAATCTTTTTTCTTGTTTTCGTGCCTTTCGTGTGTTTCGTGGGCAAAAATCTTAAAATATTTGATAATTTTCAAATAAGCAAAATCTATGTCGCTCAGTAATGAGAAATAGTAGGTAATGCGTCAGTAAAAAGTTAAAGAAAGATCTATTGCCGACGAGCGCCGCCAAAATGAACTTCAGAGTGAAGCAGTTGTCTGACATTCGAAATAAGTGATAGGTGATAGGTGGTTATCACCTATCACTTTTTCCGAATCGAATTCAATTCTATTTAACCCCGATACGGCTCTTGCAAAGTCAGAAAACGCGGGCGCAAAGCAACCCTTCCAGACCTGAAATTTGTTTTATCAGGTCTTTTTCAACTTCAACTTGAGAAAAGATCAAGGTTTATCAATCAATTTACAGCAAATTTGAGGTCTGGAAGGGTTGCTTGCGCCCGCCCAACT
>JANLTD010000365.1:0-1550 GCA_031362765.1 Acidobacteriota bacterium
TTTCTTTGAAAATAACTTTTAACTGACGCATTACATAGTTTTGGCTAAATCAATGTTTAGTATTTTAAATGCGAATCAAGAGTAGAAACTCGAAATTCAGGAAAATCAGTTGAAAATTAAAATCAAGTATCAGAAACAAAGAAATAGGACGCGGACAATCGCGGATTAAGCGGATTTTCGCGGATTTGTTTAAAAAACCGAGAAAATCCGCTTAATCCGCGAAAATCTGCGTCCCATTTCCTTTTAACTTTTCTAATCCTTGAAATTTTAAGTTAATTTAGCTGGCATTTTTCAACTCCTGATTCGCATTTTAACTTTACAAAGGCCGATCATTGGGCGCGGTTTCATTAAATTCATCCCACATCCGTGTATGATTGGTTTCTTTCAACATTATTGAACCGATCACGAAAGTAATGCCCGCAACGATCATCGGATAGATCAAGCCCGCGTATATATTGCCGGTATAGGCACACGCAAAAAGCCCGATTGTCGGAAGAAGCCCGCCGAATACGCCATTTCCTATATGATACGGCAAGGACATTGATGTATAACGGATTCTTGCGGGAAAAGCTTCGACCAGATACGCGGCAATCGGCGCATAGACCATCGTTACAAAAACCATTTGAAGAAAAACAAGTAACACAAGCATCGGGAAGTTCGCCGAAGTTGCGGCTAAAGCCGGTGCCTGTTCGGCAGTTACCGAAGTAAGTTTTGGCTCACCTGTTATCTTGTCTGGAACCGATTGAATATGGTCAACATTATTTCCCGCAAAATACTGCATTCCATGATAAATCGGCAGGTAGAAAAGGACAGCTAAAAGGCAGCCGGTCATCATGATCCGCTTGCGCCCGATCTTGTCTGAAAGCCACCCGAAAAAGATAAAAAGCGGAATCGCCAGCAAAATTGCGATCGCAATAATATAACTCGCCGTCTGTTCCGGAACTTTGAGCACGGTTTTCATATAAAACAGAGCGTAAAACTGTCCGGTGTACCAAACTACGCCTTGCCCGGCCGTTGCACCAAAAAGCGAAATCAATACGCGACGGCGATTTTCGGGGTTAGCAAAAGCATCAACGATCGGTTTTGCCGAGGCCATCCCCGTGGCTTTGATATGCTGGAAGATCGGCGATTCCTTCATTCTCAGACGAATGTAGAGCGATGCCAAAACCAGCACGATCGAAACCACAAAAGGAATCCGCCAACCAGCGATAAAACTATCTGCACCAAAGGTTTCTTTACTCATCGAATTTTGCAATCCGAGAATCACTGCCAACGAAATCAGTAACCCAAGCGAAGCCGTAATTTGTATAAAGCTCGTGTAAAATCCGCGATGTTCATCAGGAACGTGTTCGGCAACATAAACGGTCGCGCCGCCGTATTCGCCGCCGAGAGCCAATCCTTGCAAGACCCGGATAATGATCAAAGCAATCGGTGCCGCCCAACCGATCTGACTGAATGTCGGGAGAAAACCGACTGCGGCGGTCGCGCCGCCCATGATCAAAAGCGTTACCAAAAAAGCGTATTTACGACCGACCAGATCGCCGATTCGG
>JANLTD010000370.1:0-3126 GCA_031362765.1 Acidobacteriota bacterium
CGCGCTTCAAGACCGTTTGGAGATACTTCATCTTTCGGGTTACACCGAACGCGAAAAGACCGAAATTGCCAAACGCCATCTGTTTGCAAAACAGGTCGAAGGCAGCGGCCTGGAAATTGACAAGGTCAAATTTACCGACGACGGAATTTTGGAAGTGATCCGCCATTACACGCGCGAAGCCGGCGTCAGGAATCTCGAAAGAGAAATCTCTTCGTGCTTGCGCAAAATTGCCAGAAAATTTGTCGTGTCCGATACAAAAGACGAATTTCGCGCCGTGATTGATGCTGAAAAAGTTCGTGAACTGCTCGGGACGATTCGTTTCCGCAAACAGGATATTGCCCGTAAAAGCGAAATCGGTCTGGTCAACGGCTTGGCGTGGACCGAGGTCGGCGGCGATGTTCTGCAGGTCGAAGCAACGCTCGTCAAAGGTAAAGGAAATGTCACACTGACCGGAAAGCTCGGCGAGGTGATGCAGGAATCGGCCCGCGCCGCGCTGACCTGCGTTCGCACGCGGGCTGAAAAACTGGGAATTGACGAGTCGAACTTTCACGAAAAAGATCTGCACATCCACGTTCCCGAAGGCGCGATCCCGAAAGACGGCCCGAGCGCGGGAATCACACTGGCAACCGCGATGGTTTCGGTTTTAACGGGCAAACCGGCACGGCACGATGTCGCGATGACGGGCGAGATCACGCTGCGCGGCAAGGTTTTGCCGATCGGCGGTGTCAAGGAAAAACTCCTTGCGGCGCATCGGTTCGGCTTAAAGACGATCATTATGTCGAAGGACAACGAGAAGGATCTTGCGGACATTCCCGACGAAATCCGAGAAGATCTGACTATTCATACCGTTGATATGATTGATGAAGTTTTGCGCCTTGCGCTCGAACCCGACAAACGTGAAGAAATTCTCGAAACCCCGCAAATCTGGAAAACGGACAAACCGGCAAACGATGTTACGGCCGTGATCGAGTAAGTCTAAAGAACCAAAACAACCACGAACCGCAAAAGAACAAAAAAACGTTGAAAGAACTTTCTTGCTCTTTTGTGGTTTATTTTTGTTTTCCGCCAACGAAAATTTAAGGGCGTTCAAAAATTTTCCAACCGCAGGACAGTTATTTTTCCTTCGGCATCGGTGATTTCCAGACCGTCGTTTTCGGAGTTTAAGGTTAGCTCAAACTTGATTTGCCGGACACTTTTGATCGAATGCGTATAATGCCCGTCGGAAGCTTCCGATTTACCACCGAGCATTATTTCGATTGTCGGCGCGTTTTCGCCGTTCATTTCGAGCGCAATGCCCGAGAGTGGTAAACCGTCTTCGACCCAGTAATCGTGAAGGGCATCGCCTTCGCGGACAAAAACTCCGAGGCGTGTTGCGCGCAAATGATTTTGCGTGCCGAATAGTGTCAAAAAATCGGTCCAGGTGCTTTTTGCGGCAGTTGCATTATTCATAATTTTACCTTCTTGAATCTAAGAATCCACTTAATTTAACGGCAAATGGCATTCCTGAATCCATCAAACGCGAAAATCCTTTTGATAAACCGATCTCGGCGCATTATCCGTGAAGGACATTGGGTTAAAGTGCGAGATTTCGCAATCCGAACTGCGAAAGATTTCGCGGTTTTGTACAAAAATCAAAGAGGCAAAGGCTTCATCAACATTCGGGTTGGTAGATAAATTAAACAAGTAAAACCGATATTTGCAGAAAAATCCGGCGATGAAAAAGAATGGAATGGAAATTGACTTTCATTTTGCAGGACTCAACCTCACTTTAAGAGAAAGACCTGGGCAACAGAAAGGAGATTTTATGAGAATATTAATCGTTTATGACGGTTCGGAGGTCGAGGAAGCAGAGTTACACGATCTTCAAAAAGCAGGGTTATCCGGCGAATCCGATGTGATGGTTTTATCGGTTGTCGAAACCTGGAGTTCGCTGGGAAAAGCCAGAGAAATCGAAAAACTAGCACTCCGAACAAAACAACGGCTCCGCAAAGAATTTCCTTTATGGCAGATCAATGCCGAAACCGTCTATGGCTCGCCGGCACGCGAGATCCGGACGAAGGCCGAAAGCTTCAGACCTGATCTGATCGTTGTCGGCGAACCTCAGCCCAAGATCAACGACGGCCAAATTTCTTTGGGAAACATTTCGCAAAAAGTTCTGACCGAAGCGAAAGGTTCGGTGCGAATCGCGCGCGGCAAACTTGAAATGGACACGCTGCCGGCGCGGATCGTGATCGGGTTTGACGGCTCAACCGAAGCGCAGACGGCGATTGAATCGGTCGCCTCAAGATGCTGGCGGCCGCAGAGCAAAGTTAAATTGGTTGTCGTCAATGATTCAAACGTCCTGAGTTCGGTCGGACATTCTTCTTCATCAACCGGTAATTTCTCGGGCGAAGTAAAATTAGCGCGGCAATTGATGGAAAAAACAGCTGAAATTCCAATGCAGCAATTAAGAAATGCAGGTTTGTCGGCAACCCTTTGCATTAAAACCGGCAACCCAAAGGACGTGATAATCGGACTGGCGGAAAAATGGCAAGCTGATTCGATCTTCGTCGGCTCATACCGCATCGGCAATTCGTTTGACCGCTCGTTACCCGGCGGTGTTTCGGCATCAATCGCCGCCGAAGCGCGTTGTTCAGTCGAGATCTCAAGAGATAAAAGTAGAATTTGAAGGACAAACAGGTCTTTGGTTTTTGGTTTTTGGTTTTATTCAATAGACATGATTTGAAATAAACAAATTATCCACGAAGAGACACCAAGATTGCACGAAGGATAGGAAAAGTTGCGGATTAGTTAAAACAGAACTGATAAAGTGCGATAGATTTTTTTAAAAAAGAGAAAAATCTTCGTGTTCCCGTCGTGAAACGAGCGTGGATAGTTATTTCAAATAATCTCTAAAGTTGTCTGACGCAAAATTGTGCAATGGATTTTCAAGTCTCAAAATCAATTTCGATTTGTTCGGATTCGGCCCATTCTTCGATAAATTCGCGCAGTTTTTTATTTTCAAATTCAAACCATCTTTTCTCCGCTTCGGGTTCATAGATCAAAACGTCCTTGAATTTGCGAAACGGTTTCCGGCCGCGCAGCGCATCTGCCAATTTGTTTTGCAGATTTACTTCTTCGACCTCG
>JANLTD010000425.1:0-2280 GCA_031362765.1 Acidobacteriota bacterium
CGGTTTAGTTCCTTCATTTGTCGTCTTCGGAAAATATTCGGAAAAAATTCCTAAAAACTTAAAGACTTTCCGCCACGTCTTGCGGGAGAATCGCCGTGTATCGTCAATTTATCGAGCGGGTCGCGGATCGGTTTTTCCAAAGTGAAACGATTATAGCAGAAATCGCCCGCACACAAAGGATTTTTTTGGCAATAGCACAGAGGCGGAAACCGAAACATTTAGGAAATATGTTTGAAATTCTGCCCGACAATAAAAAATAAGGAGATAAAAAAAATGAACAACAAAAAGAATTTCTTATCGGCGTTTGCGATTGCCTTGAGCCTCTTCGCTTTTTCAACTGTCGTCTCTTTTGGTCAAACCGAAACGACGCGCGCCCAATTTTCGCTTTACGGAATGCACTTTATCGGCGCGGGACAAACCATAAATGTTACGGTGCAAAACCCGCGCTTTTCCGAATCCGAAGTTATTCCTTGCATCCGCGTGAGGGTTGTTTTTGACATTTATGAAGCCAATCCGTCCAATAACAGACGCTTGGGTTTTGTGCGGCGCGTGTCGCATGAAGTTTTGCTCGACGGAGGCGAAGCCGCGACATTCAATTTCGCAGCTTCGCGCGACGGGGATTACGTCAGCCCGATGGTGTTTGCCAGTCCTGGAGAAATTGCCCCGCCCGACAACCGCCCTGAACGATTGGTTTCAACGCTCGTCGTGCGCCAGGGCGAACGGACTATTTTGAATCTTCCGGCGGTGCTCAAAGGCTTCGACCCGCAACCCGATCCGCCGAGATAATGAAAAGAAGAGAAAGGCAGATAGTTCCGGCGTTTGCTGTTTCGGATTTGAAATGTCAAATCGCACGATTGCGAAAAAGACAATCTCTCTTTCTCGCATTTTGCGGAGAAAAAATGACTCGTCGAACAGAAAAAACAGTTATCACGATTGAAACATTTCAACGCACAGTCGTGCGTTTAAGGCGAAAAGCAAAAATCGCCTGGTGCGAAAAATGCGCGGCGGATGTTCCGATGATTACGCCAAACGAAGCCGCTGCGTTTTTGCAAACAACTGCCCGCGAGATTTTCCGGCTGACGGAAGTGGGCAAGATTCATTATTTGGAAACCGAAACGGGCGCGTTGCTGATTTGCCGTAACTCGCTCTCAACTGAAAACAAAAACATTAAATAAAAAGAAATCCGAAGGAGAAATTATGTAATATTGGGTTGGCTGCTCAATAACATCGGTCAATACAGGTCTTTTATGCGACATCGAAATCGGAAATAACAGAAAAGGCAAAGAGGAACTGGGATCGGATTTAACCTGGAACAAAATCGGCGGGCGGCTCGACATCCGCGATGATGCGGGAGATTGGATGTATACCGATACCGGCGGCATTGTGTTGGTTTCAACGGCGATGGACAACGATCCTTATTGGCACGATCCTGCCAATTATCTCGTGAGGCTCTCCAATGTGCCGGAACGCTTCACCGAAAGAATAGACTGCGGAGAATATTTATACGGCGAGGGAAAACTATTCTTAACCAACGAAGAAATCCGCTGGAAGATGTGGTATCCGTGCACCTGAAATTAAAAAACAATTTCAAAAAAGAGAAAAAATGAAAATGAAAAAACCGACTTTAAGTTTATGTCACGGGCTTTTTATTTACGGGTTTGGAAAGATTTCCAAAAAGGTAGGTCAATAAAATGAATACGATGATTATTCGTTCGGAAATAAATCCGAATTTTTTCAAAATGCCTGATGGTTTCGGGCATTATTTCGGGCGTTTGCAATCCGGTCGGCTGTGGGGACAGATCAGCCTGATTCTCTTTCTGACCCGATTGAGTCTCAAATGGGCTTTGATCGAACCGACTTTTCCGTTTGGACTCGGCGATCTTGCTTTCGAAGACGGAAGAGCGATGGTCGACCATAAAAGTCATTTCGACGGTCGCGCCGCTGACATCTTTCCGATTCACAAAGCCGGTGTGCGCCGTAACGATAAACAGAACATGATTGCTTGGAATGACACAAAAAATTACGACCTTGAACGCACCACGAAACTGGCGCAGTTGATCGCGGATTTACGCCCCGGCTTTCCGATGCAGGAGTTTCGTTTTAACGACCGCAAGGTGATAAAAGCAGTTAAAACTGCGCCGATTATCCAGGAGGATACAACCACGGATCCGAAGAAACGTCAACACGACGAACATATTCATATTTTGCTGACGGGCAAACACCCTTTCAGCAGTGAGGAAGTCGAACAAAAGCTCAAAATGGACTGGGCTTATCCCGAAT
>JANLTD010000427.1:0-4824 GCA_031362765.1 Acidobacteriota bacterium
GCGAATCGCACTCGCGCCGGTCGTCGTGGTCAGATGACCGAGCGTTTTGACCGTGTCGTCGAGAACCATATAATCTACATCCGAACGGTTCGCAATCGCGTCAATATCTTTTTGCTTGACTTTATAAACCTTAAAGCCAAAGTTTGTAAATGATTTTTTCAGCAATGCGCCTTGACCGTTCAGATCGGTAGTTAAACCGCTCGTCCACGAAGCAGTCGGCTTAATGATGACATCAATAAAGTCCGTTGGGAGAACCTGCGTCATTTTCTTGGTCAGTTTTGCGCTCTTTTTCAATTTCGTCTGTGCATTGGTCGTGTGAGACGCAGATACTATGAGTAGCACAAGACTGACCGCAATTAAACCAACTCGAATTATATTAACTATTTTAGTTTTCATTTTTTTACCTTATCCGTATCGAACTATAGTATTTCGTCAAAAGATGTCTGAAAATACATCCTTGACGAATACTTCTATATACACGCCGCGTGCCATAAAACTAAATGCTGTAAAATCTAGCTTTAGCGCATTTATAACTAAATTGTATTGATTCAGACAGGTCAAAATAACATAAAAATAAGACAGACAATCGTTCAAATTGAATGATTTTGTTGAAAGGTATTTTGGTAGAATCAAATCCGAAGATTGGCAATCAGCATTATCATCTAACCGGAATTTGCGGAGCAGCGATGGCTAGTCTGGCGGGAATGTTGCAGACAATACATTTTTGAACGAAAATAGTTTTTGAGGTGAATTATGACTCCAACAATTGAGCAAGCAATTGAAATTATCCAACAACTTCCGCCACCCGAACGCGAAAAGTTTTTCGATTGGGCGGAAGAAGAAAAACGGCGGGAATTAGCGGAGAAAGAATCAAAAAATATTGATCTTGAACAAAAAAACGAGAGATTCCGCCTTGCTTTAAATTGGATTGAAGAAAATAAGGAAGAATACGACGGAAAATTTGTCGTTTTGGACGGCGACAAATTGGTCGCTTTCGGAACGGATTCAAAAACGGTTTATGATGAAGCCAGAGCGAAAGGCTACAAAAGTCCTTTCCTAACGCGGGTAAAAGCAAAAACTTTACCGTTCGGAGGCTGGTAAATGGCTGAAATTGTCGAATTCGACTTAGTTCACGAATACAGTATTTACAAAATCGGCATAACCGTTGATGCGACTTTGCAGAATGGCGATTTCAGTGTTGATATAGACGCAAAAATTGACACAGGTTCGACTTACTGCATTTTTGAAAGACATTATGGTGAACGGCTTGACCTCAACATCGAAAACGGTAACCCACTCGAAATCGGCACAGCGACGAGCAGTTTTCGCGCCTTCGGACACGAATTAACTTTAACGGTTCTCGGCATCGAAACCGTTTCAACCGTCTATTTTGCCGAAAGCGATTATTTCGACCGCAATGTTTTAGGCCGAATCGGCTGGCTCGATCGCGTGAAATTAGGTTTGATCGAACAGGAAGGCAAATTGTTTTTGAGCGAATATAGAAAATCTGAAATTTGAAATCTGAAATTTGAAATCCTTTGTAGGCACTATCACTTAATCGAAATTTGCGGGACGGCGATAGCGAGTCTGGCGGGAACGCTGCAGGCGCGTGGATATACGATGACGGGTTCACGAGCGTTTAATCAGTCGCGCAAATTTCTGTTATAATCGGATTGTTATGAATTTCGTTGATTTTTTTTCATTGATGCTTCATCGCGTAGTCGCGGAAAAGATGATTGTTCATGAAGCAGAAGTTTTGCAAATTGCGCGAAAAAATCTTGACCGTTGGTTAAAAAGCGAAAGTTTTGCCGATGGAAAAGGTTTTGCGTTGCTCGAATGGCAGAAGATTCTCGAAAATTCGACGCCCGAAGAAATCGGCAAAATTATTACCGAAGACACCGACGAAGGTCAGCGTTTGCGTTCATCTTCGCCGTTTGCCGGTGTTCTGTCTGAAACCGAGCGCGAAAAGATCTGGAGCGAATGTGCGGAAATCAGACCTGTTTGAGTTGATTCGGGAGATTAGCGAAATCTCATCGGAAGAAAAACTGATAATTGTCGGTTCGCAAGCCATTCACGCCGTTGCGAAGATATTACCCGAAATCGCCCAACAATCTATCGAATGTGATTTTCTTTTGGTCGGTGGAAAAACTGAAACGCGCATCGAAATCAACAAAAAACTCGGCGTTTTCAGCAATTACCAACTTGAACACGGTTTTTATGCCGACGCACTTGGTTTGGCGACAGTCGTTTTGCCGACCGATTGGCAGAAAAGATGACAACCGCTTTTGGACGACAACGGCGAGATTGTTGCTTATTGTGCTGAAATCCACGACATCGCCGCCAGCAAATTGATTGCCGGACGCGATAAAGATTTCCGGTTTTTGAAGGACGCTTTTTTGCTTGAAATTATTTCAACCGAAGAGTTTATCGTTCGAGTTCGTCTTATCGAATCAATGCCGCAAAGCGCGGCTTTGACGGACAGATTGGAAAGGTTAGAAAGATATTTGTCTGAGCAAAAAACCGAAAGTAAAATAATTTTGCCGATTCGTGAATTTTTAAGAGAATTGCGAATGAAGTCGTGAACTGTTATCAGAATTTCACCTCACAAATTGCTAAATCCAAATCAATAACCAATAATAATCCTTTATTTTTGAGTAATGAAATCATCAAAATCACACTATCATCTGATCGGAATTTGCGGAACTGCCATGGCGAGTCTTGCAGGAATGCTGCAAGCTAAAGGCAGCAAAGTGACAGGCTCAGACCAAAATGTTTATCCGCCGATGTCAACGCAGCTTGCGGATTTGGGAATCGAAATCCTGAACGGTTATCGGGCGGAAAATGCCGACATCGGCGCTGATTGCACGGTTGTCGGAAATGCGATTTCGCGCGGGAATGCGGAATTGGAAGAAGTTTTGAACCGCAAACTCGTTTATCGTTCACAAGCCGAGATCGTCAAAGAAGAATTTATTCGAGGGAAACGCTCGTTGGTCGTCGCTGGAACGCACGGTAAGACGACGACGACGAGTATTGCGACGTGGGTGGCGGAAGTCGGCGGACTTGATCCGTCGTTTCTGGTCGGCGGAATCGTGCAGAATTTCGGCGCGTCGTTTCGCGTCTCCGAAGGCGATTATTTCGTTATCGAAGGCGACGAATACGACACGGCTTATTTTGATAAAAAGCCGAAGTTTATGCACTACTTGCCCGAAATCGCGATTGTCGGCAACATCGAATTTGACCACGCCGATATTTACCGCGACCTGTGGGAAATCAAATATCAATTTTCGCGGCTGATGAATCTGGTGCCGTCGAACGGACGTTTGATCTGCGGGATTGACTCACGCGGCGTGCGCGAAGTTTTGGAAGAAATGAGCGGCAAACTTTTTACGAACATCGAAACTTTCGGCACTTCGCCGGAAGCCAAATGGCAAGCGCGTGAGATTGATTTTTCGGGTGATACGACGCGCTTTTCCGTCTTTCAAGCGGGCGAAAAATGGGGCGACTTTGAAACGAACCTGATCGGCGAATTCAACGTCCGCAATTGTCTGGCGGTGATCATTGCGGCTGATGCGTGGGGCATTTCCAAAGAAAAAATTCAGGAAGCTTTCCGGACATTCAAGTCAGTAAAACGGCGCGTCGAGATTCGCGGTGTGATCGGCGGCGTGACCGTGATCGACGATTTCGCGCATCATCCGACGGCGGTCGAAGAAACCTTGAAGGCCCTGAAAACCAAGTATAAAAACAACCGGCTGATCGCCGTTTTTGAGCCGCGTTCGTGGTCGTCGCGTCTCGCCGTTTTTCAGGAGCCTTATAAAAAAGCGTTTTCATATGCCGATTATGTCGTCATTGCCGGAGTGTACAACACGACAAAAGCAAGCGAGCTCGGCAAAGTTTTGGACGTTTCGGAACTCGTCGAAGACATCAAACTGCAAGGCAAACCGGCGATGAGTTTTCCGGATGCCGACGCGATCGTCGAACATCTCGCGCCGGAATTAAAAAATGGCGATGTTGTCGCCATTATGTCAAACGGCGGTTTCGGCGGAATTCACGAGAAGATCTTAGATTTCCTGAAAAATTAAAAGTTTATGCCGACGGTTGAAATAAAAGAAATAATTCCTGCTTCAGCGGAGGCTGTTTTCGCGCTGGTCCACGATTATAAAAGACGTTTAGAATGGGATACCCTTTTGCGGAAAGCTTATTTGGAACCGAACTTTCCGTTTGCCTGTCAAGGTGCCGTTTCGGTCTGTCAAGGCAAATTTATTTTGGGCGGATTTGCTTTGCGAACGATCTACTTAACTTTTGAACCCGGCAGAGTTGCGGCGGTCAAAATGCTCAACCGACCGCCTTTTTTCGATACTTTTGCCGCCAGCATTCGTCATTTTGAGATTTCTGAAAACAGCTCGGAAGTGATTTATAAATTTAATTTTACTGCCAAACCGAAATCGCTAAGGTGGTTTCTAAATCCGATCATGAGCAAAATTCTTGCGTGGGAAACAAAAAGAAGACTTCAATCGCTAAAGAAGTTTTTTGCGGAAAAGCCGTTCGAATAGACAGATCTTTTCTTGGGTAGATTGCGCCAGAATTAAAGGACGGCGATGTCGCTGTCCTTATGTCAAGCGGCGGTTTCGGCGGATATCACGAGAAGATTTTGAATGTTTTGAAACGTGCAAAGGTGAAAAAGTGAAAAAGTTTTAGTTGATTTTTGACAACAAACTTTTTCACCTTTTCACTTTTCACCCTTTTCGTAATTGTTTAGGTCTTTGGTCTTTGGTCTTTGGTTTTTGGAAAGAAATTGCCGATTGATATTGAATTTCTCACCACGGC
>JANLTD010000472.1:0-5700 GCA_031362765.1 Acidobacteriota bacterium
GTGCACGACCACGATCCCGACGAACCGCGGTTTGCCATATGTATGATCATTCCTCGTGATCAACCCATAAACCTTGTATCTCCGCATCGCAAGATTTTAGATTAAACCTAAGCACTGCGACCCCTAACCAGTTGCAGAATAAGTACAATCACTGCAACAACGATGATTATGTGTATAAGACCACCTCCGGCACCGAGGCCCCCGAAACCGACGCCGAGAGCCCACAGGACCAGAAGTATTAAGATTATTGTCCAAAGCATAAAATCTCCCCCTTTTTGAAATCTATCAATCTATTTTCAAGATGTTGCGTTTGCCGTGTTACTTAGGCTTTCCATTGTTGTTCGTTTTCGAGTTCATGTTTGAATTCGCGTTCATTCCGGATTTCGGTTTATTGCCCATGTTTGAGTTCATCATGGGCGACGAAGTCCGTTGCGGAGAGGATGAATTTGCGCTTGGAACCACGTAACCAGCATTTGTATTCATGTTACGCAAATTAGTGTTGCCCTCCGTCGAGTTACATCCCATAAAACCTACGGTGATCAGCAACGAAAGGCCGCAGCCTATAATGGTTTTCATTTTTTTTCCTCGTTTGTCTAATTTGATAGACGTACTGACCGCCCGAGCGACAGGAGTGTCTAATTAACCCAGGCGGTCAGATGTCTAAACTTCACGCGAAAACTAGCGATAGATCTCCTGGCCGCGGTGATTGGTCTTCCAGTCGTTTTCGAGGGCATCGGCGTCCTCTGTTGATCTCGGCTTTACACCCAATACAGTGCCGCCATTTTTGATGCCATTTTCGTAAATAACAGCTCTATCCTCGGGAATGCCCCAACCGATGAGAGCTCCTACCAGACCGCCTGCCAGGCCGCCCGCTCCTGCACCGGCGAGCGCCGCTGCAAGTGGCCCCCAAACGACCAGTCCTAACCCCGGCAGCACCAGATTGGTTCCCATAGCCGCGACGCCCGCGATGATCGCCCCAAGCGTACCACCGACTAAACCGCCAACTCCAGTTCCCTCGGCCGCCTTGCTGCCAAGTTCAGAATTGTCGTCGTTAGCATAGTATTTCTTCCGCGTATCATCCGACATGATCACGTTGATGTCGTCATCCGCATAACCGCGATCGCGTAATGATCTGTATGCGCTTTCCGACGTTTCCTTATCATTAAATAGCCCGGTCAGCATTCCCGGTTCTTGTCTTGTAGCTGTAGCCTGATTTTCCATCGTTTTTTCCTCTTATTTGATCTATTTAGAAATGCGTTATTGAATTTCTTCTAAACTCTTTAACTTATTAAATCGTACTCCCATCAGAAATGTTCGTCTGTGCGACATCGTACATAGTTTGATAACGACATTAAAAAATAGTATTAATATCGGGGGGCAATCATAGAAAGGATTTAAACTCTTCCTATGATTATCGCCCAAACCAGTCAATTACTGCTTGAACAGAAATCCTATAACTCCTTTTCAATGTCGTTATCAAAGTCGTTCCTTAAAAAAATAAAATTTCTGTCTCAAATTGAGGCTGGGCAAGATATTCATTTTGACTATCTCTTCTCAAATCGCCTGAAAACTGCCTTTGTGCCTCGTTCCTCAGTTTTGACAGCCACCTCAGCCAATAATTTAAGACAAATATTAGTTCCGCGATGGCTTTTCTCATCCAACTTCTGAAATTGAACGCGCTGGCCGCCAACATCGCATTGATTTGATCGCCAATCTCGCCTTTCAGGTAGTTTCTACCCAATCCATAATCTGATTTCAGATGTCCTATGTCCGGCTCGATTGCCGCTCTTCGCCGAAAACTCTTTCGCAATCGCGCTTTCTCCGATCCCGTTTTGCCTTTTCCATTACTTGGACTGAGAATCTCTGTTTCTCCAATTTTTTGACTTTTGCAGCCTCGATCCGTGTAGGCTTTCTTCGCTCTCACGCCCGTCATTCGCTCTTGTTGCTCTAACGGTTTCTCCAATGTTTTGTTGTCATTCGGATTTCCTTTGAAACTTACCGCCGCCATTATCACACTGCCGTTGGCACAAAATCTGACTCAAATTGTTGCCAATCAAGCTTGTTTGCCAACAAACAAAGCTTGTCTCAAAGATTGATAACGTCAGTCAAGCCGGGCAGAAACAAATGTTTTTGATTCTTATTCGGAGATTTGCCAATCATAGAAAATTTGCCGTAAAATGAACAAAAAATAAGAAAACCTTGTAAATTATTTTATCAAATATCAGTTGTAAAGATAGTAAATAAACCTACTTAAAGACATTTTAAGGAACGACTACATAGTGCTGATGGAGGCAGAGCCTCGCTTAAAACCCCAATTGTATTTTGATCGGGATTGTCCGATGACATTTTTTCGACTTGTTTGATCGCTCTTCGAAACTGGACGTAACCCCGCCTTTACGGATCTCCGGCAACTCCCGCTTTCCCTTTTAATCGTCAAGTATTAATGATCGCAGAGCGAATCGGTCCGGTATGGGTGATTTAAAGTAATATGCAATTGTTGAGGGGGCCAACTCTTGTCAAACCCAATAAAATCAACATTCGTCAGATCGCCCATTGGCGCGGCTGGTAGCGAAAACCGAGTGATGATATGCGAATCGTATAGACAGGGCCCTAATCGACTTGTTAAAAAGGGGGTTAAATGAGGCTAAATTCCGGCACTTAGCAAAACTCAGCAACTAGGTTTAGACTTAGGTGCTTTAATTTATGCGGAGAATTTTGGGTAGATTTTTGGGTGCTAACCCTGAAAATGAAAAAAAGTCATCTTGACGATGACTCTAAAACCCACGGTTTTATTGATGATAATGGCGGAACCGACGGGGCCTGAACCCGCGACCTCCAACGTGACAGGGCAAAATTCTGTGTTTTAGATTTCGCTTAACTATCAGCATTTTCAGATACTTAACCAAAACAAGCAACTAAGGTAAAACTTAGTTGCTTTATTTATGCGGACTTTTGGGGGCACATTTTGGGGTACATTTTTACACAACCAATCGTCCGCTACTTTTTGCAACTAAATCTTCGAACTTAACAAAGATTGACAAAGATTGTTATATTTTCTATTCTTAACCTGAAAGGAGTTTTATGTCTATGAATGTATCGCTAACCCCGGAACTTGAAACGTTGGTCAATGATAAGGTCAAGTCGGGTGATTACAATTCGGCTTCGGAAGTCGTCCGCGAAGCTCTTCGGCTACTGAAAGAGCAAGACCAACTGAAGGAACTGCACCGCGAGGAACTGCGCCGGGAAATTCAAAAAGGCATGGATGATATGAAAGCCGGACGCTACGCGACCATTTCCAATGATGAAGAAGCCCGGGAAATGATTGATAAAATAAAACGGAAGGGACGCGAAATACTTGCCAAAAGAAAATAAATTACAGGGACAAGGAATTTACAAACTTACCGAACAGGCAGAAAACGATCTCCGGGAGATTTGGGTTTTTGTTGCCGAAAATGATCAGTCCGCCGGCGATCGCCTGATCGAAACGTTTTTCCAAAAATTTCAACTGCTGGCGGACAATAACAAAATCGGCAGAAACTGCGACGATCTGGTTGTCGGAATCCGAATGTTTCCGTTCAAAAACTATCATATTTTCTATTTTCCGATTGCTGAGGGAGCGGAAATCTACCGCGTTCTGCACGGCAAACGCGACATCGAATGGTTATTTGAACAGTATTTTGAGGGATTAAAAGAATAAAATGCCGCCGATTTTTTGATTACTACTGCCCGCCCATCGTCGAATTTTGTTTTGGCGGGCAGTAGACAGTTTCCGTATTTTTCTATTGGCTTAATTCTACTTTGTCAGATTAAATGAATTTGAAAGTTTATATGAAAAACTGTCCACTAAAAACACGCGCGCACACGAAAAAAACACCGAATTGATGGTTTTAATTAGTGTTTGTGCGTGCGATTGGCGGATAGTTTTTTTTAATCTGACAAAGTAGAATTAGAGTAATTGTTTTTCAGCCTATTTCCTATTCAGCCACCGAACTGATTACCGGAAATCTAATGAATGAGCTTGAAAATACCGATTTTGGCACAAAACGGGCGACATCTCCTGAAAATGAGAAAAGCAGTTCCGAGACGATTCCCGAAACTGCTGATAATAAAGATGTTAATGGCGGAGCCGACGGGGCTCGAACCCGCGACCTCCAACGTGACAGGCTGGCGTTCTAACCAAACTGAACTACGACTCCGCATCTCGATTTGGGATTCCGGATCGCGGATTCCTTAAAACGAAATCCACGCTTTGTATCCGCAATCGCAAATCACAAATCCAAAATTTTCAAAACTGGTGGGCACGAAGGGACTCGAACCCCTAACTTCCTCCTTGTAAGGGAGGCTGTCTACCAATTGACGTACGTGCCCGCAAACCTTTCTGTCTTTTTCAACAAACAGCACGTCTATTTCAAAAAAACCGCTCCTTTTATTTCAAAAGAGCGAACTGTCATACTACGAAAATTCGGCTTTACCTGTCAAGTTTAAGAAGCGAGTTTTGTTTTCAATAATTTCTCTTTTGCAGTAATGGTTTGACTGCCGATTCATTTTTGGCCGCGTTTTCGTCATAAATCAGGATCGTCCCGCCAAAACCGACGGCGAAACCTTTTTTTCCGACGAATACGATCTTTTCGAGTTTGTGGGTGACGCTTGCAGCTTCCACACTCCAAACATTTCCGCCAGTTTTCGTATGCAAGATCAGGCCTTCGTCGCCGACTGCCCAGCCTTCCGCGGTATTGGCGAAAAAGACATCGGACAAATCTTTTGTCACGCCCGAATTTTGTTCGCGCCACGTTTTTCCGCCGCTGACGGTTTGAAAGATCTTGCCCTGTGAGCCAACCGCCCAGCCGTTTCGTTGATTGGCGAAAAACACTGAATTGAATTTTGCCGTTTTATCGCCGAAAACGGTTGCCTGATCCCAGCTGGCGCCCGCGTCTTCGGTGAAATAGACTGTTCCGCCCGCGCCGACGATCGTGCCGTGCTGTTCGTCCGAAAACATTCCGCCGAGCAGTAGATAGCGAATCGGCGACGGTGATTTTTCCCAAGTTTGTCCGTCCGCGCGAAGTTCAAAAAACGCGCCGTTTTCGCCGATCGCGAGGCCTTTTCCTTTTTGATTAAAGAAAATTCTGGTGATTCGGCTGCGGCCGCCGTCCGCGAACTCGACCTTTTCCCAGGTTTCGCCGCTGTCGGTTGTTTTCATCAAATATGACGAAGAATTTTGACCGCGATTAAAGATGTCGCGTTCGCACAAAAGCCAGCCGTGATAGACATCAGTAAAGACGATCTGGAGAATTTTGTCGTCGGTAAAATTTTTGTGTTTCTTCCAGGTTTTTCCGCCGTCCGCAGTTTCGAGAAACGCGCCCTTGCTGCCCGCGACAAAGCCTTCGTTTTCATTAAAAAAATAAACGTCATGCAGCCACGCGAGCGTCTTGGTATTTTGCTTTATCCAATCGGCTTTCACCGTTTGAAAGGCGGCAAAACAAAACAAAATAATAGAAATTTTCTTAAGCCAAATCATTTGTTTGATGAAAAAAAATTGCGACTTGACGATTGGAAACAATCCCAAATCCCAAATCCTAAATCCCAAATCTCTTAAAACGGGCTGCCAAAAAGAATCCGTAAAGCACTAAATTGCCCGATATAACCGAAGAATTTCTCGATTGTAAAGCCTTTTCCGCCAACGACGACCTGATCGCCCGGATT
>JANLTD010000475.1:0-5678 GCA_031362765.1 Acidobacteriota bacterium
TGCGAATGCCGATGTCCATTTTGTATAGAAAAATTGAACGGGTGCCGAAAGATTCGACTTCTTTTTCAACGGCGACGTTGATTCCGCTGATGATCGAGGAAATCAGCATCACGGTAATGACACCGATCACAACACCGACAATCGTCAGAAACGAGCGAAGTTTATTGCCCCGCAAGGTGTCGATCGCCATTTTGAAATTTTCGTAAAATGAACTCGTTAAAATTACCATAACTAAAAATGATCCCAGAACTTCGGAACATTAATCCGCCCGCAATGCCTCGATCGGGTCAAGCCGCGCCGCTTTCCACGCCGGAAAAAGTCCGGCTAAAATACCGACTGCGCCAGAAATTCCAATCGCAAAAAATGCCCAGCCAAGCGGAATTCGGGTCTGAAAAACAAAGGCTGTGATAACAAACCCGAGTAATTCAGCCAAAATCAGACCGATCGTTCCGCCGATCGCCGAAAGTGTCGCCGCTTCAAAAAGAAACTGTCTCAAAATATCGCTTTGCCGTGCGCCCAAAGCCTTTCTGATCCCGATTTCGCGTGTTCTTTCAGTCACGGCGACGAGCATAATATTCATAATGACGATCGCGCCGATGATAAGCGCAATGCCCGGAACAAAGATTATGACCAGAAAGGTCGGGCCCAAGATTCGGTCGCGGATTCCGGTGATCGCATCGGGCGTTAAGATCCCGAAATTATCTTTTTCACCAAACGCCAGTTTTCGTTTGATCCGCATCAAGGTACGGGCTTCTTCGACGGCATCATTAAAGGTCTTGTCAGATTTTGCGGTGGCAACAAAATAAGGTGCGCGGGCATTGGTTAATCCGCCAAATGCGCCGCCGAAAGTTTTGATCGGCATCTGCACGAAATTGTCCTGCGGTTGGCCAAAAACAGTTCCTTTAGCCGTTTGAATTCCGATGATTCGATAGGGAATTCCCGAAATCGTAATTTCGCCGCCGACTGCGCCGCCCTGCGGAAAGAATTTGTTTGCGACATCTGCTCCGACAAATGCGACCCGCATCGAATTATTATTCTCGGCATCGGAAAAATAACGGCCTTCGGCAATATCAATTTTGTCAATATCGGCGATGATCGGCTCTGCGCCGGTGATCTGCACACTCGCTATACTTTCATTTCCACGTTTTATTTCGCGCGAAGTATTTCCGGCCTTAGCACCGATCTTGTCAATCAATTGCGCCCTTTCCTTAATGAAATTCATCTCGCTAAATGTCAATTCTTTATTTCGACGCTGGGCCGCGGCAATCGAGTCAGTATCCTTGAAATCGTCAAAACTAAACCGGCGGACAGTGAAAGAATTTGAGCCGATTCCGGCGATCTTTTCGTCAACATATGTGTTAAAGCCCTGAAGCAGCGAAAGCACGACCATAAACGCCGTGACGCCGATGATCATTCCCAAAAGTGTTAAAAAGGAACGTAGTTTGTGCGACCAAATCGCCGAAAAAGCTAATTTAAAGGTTTCGGTAAAATTCATTTAATCAATCGGAAAGAAGAACAGATTCTTAAGCTGATTATACGCGACTTTGTGGAAAAGGTTTAGTTTGTTTGATTTTTATAAAGTTTCCAAAGGCTCGCCAGATGGCTGAAAAGGACGATCGGAACAACAATAGTCGGCAGCCAGATGTATGGAAAAAAAGAAACGGCGCGATTTTGAAGTTCTGTCGGAAGATTCGGAGAAATTGCCGGAAAAGCCAAAACTGCCGTGATAACGACATTTAATAGCAAAGCGACCGCGAAAATGTTCCAGACAATCAACATCGGGCGGTTTATCTTGCCGCCTCGAAATGCAAGAAAATAAACGATCGGCGCAGTGATGCCTGAAAGAATGTCGAAATTTCTGCCTTCAAATGTCATTGATTGCGGCACAAATTGATTTTGAAAAAGCCATAGCAAAACGATCTCGACCGGAATTCTGACCACGCTTAAAATTGTCAAGATCTTTAGGGGTAACTTTTCGATAAAGTTTTGGCGGAAAAAAATGAAATAAAAAATGATCAGTAAAAGCGCGGGAAAAACGCCGAAAAGCACAACTCTCGGCGGAAATGCGACTGAATTTTGGTGAAAACCATTTAGTGCGAGAATTGCCTGAAAAAAGATCCAAAAAGAAAGCAGAAAGATGAAAATTTTGGCGGGAATCGTGTCAAAAACTGTTTGTTTGACCGCGTGAAGCAGAAAACCGACGGTCAGAAATGTGGTCAGAATAAAAGTAATTGAAATGTATCCCGGCAAATTTTCAATCATTTGTATTTATTTCTTTCGCCGCGCATTCTTATAACATCGGCATAATCAAATTCGCTTTGTAAATCTCTAATCAAATAAGTTGCATACTCGCCCAAAACCCGCACGATATTTTCTTTAACTTTTTCGCGGTTCACTAAATCACTTTCCTGCAAAAGCCAGGTTAAATCTAATTGGTCTTTTGGTCTGCCTGAAAGATGTTTCAAAATTACCAACCATTCGGGGGAAACGATTTTAATACCGTTTTCGACTTCTAAAGCCTCAGCTAAAGCCGCCCCGTAAAATTTTTTATCTTCATCGTTTCTGACTATCCAATCAACCGTAATCGAACGCTTTCCAATTTTGACTTGATAACTTTCACCGCCAAATGTTAAATCTTTTGTGCTTTCGAGATTTAGCAAATCATCGGCAATTATATCTACGTCCATCGTGGCGCGAACATATCCGTAAATATGCATGGCAATTCCGCCCGCAAAAGCCCAGGCAACATTTTCTTTTTCAGCCAATTCGGCAAGTGTCAAACCGGCCTCAATCCCGATCTCAGTTGAAACGGTTTCGATCGCGCTGTTGCGCTTGATAATTCGTTCCAAATCTTCTTGCGTCATCGGATTTTTTCGTCTTTTTCAATTTCCCCGTCGCGGATCGTGATGACGCGATGCGCGCGTTCGGCAATGTCGTGTTCGTGCGTAACGACGATGATCGTGTTTCCTTCTTCATGAAGGCGCTCAAATAAAGACATAATCTCCATACTGGTTTTTGTGTCGAGCGCACCGGTCGGTTCGTCCGCCAGCAAAATTGACGGATGATTGACAAGGGCGCGGGCAATTGCAACACGCTGACGTTGTCCGCCTGAAAGCTCATTAGGTTTGTGCATTACACGGTCGCCGAGTTCGACCGCCGCCAGTGCGGCCTGCGCTTTGTCGTGTCGTTCTCCTGATTTCATTCCCGCGTAAATCAAAGGGAGTTCGACGTTGTGCAATGCGGTTGCCCGCGCAAGCAGATTAAAGGTCTGAAAAACGAACCCGATTTCTTTGTTACGGATCTTGGCAAGTTCGTCGTCGGTCATTTCGGCAACCTGTTGACCATTGATCCAATATTCGCCTTTTGAAGGTGAATCGAGGCAACCGATCAGATTCATCAATGTTGATTTACCGGAACCCGATGGCCCGATGATCGCCACATACTCGCCTTTTTTGACTTCGAAAGAGACGCCGCGTAAAGCGTGGAGCTCTTCGACGCCCATCTGATAGGTTTTCCAGATGTTGCGCATTGAAATCAACGATTCGCCGGCGGCGGCGGCGTCACTACCGCCAAATTGTGGTTTTCCGTTTTCGTTTTCCATAAATCTATACATAGGCTTTGTGATTTCAGATTTCAGATTCCGGATTGAAACTAACAATTTAGAATTTGAAATCTGAAATTTGGAACAATATACTATGATTTATTTGCGTTTTCGCCGTCTTTCTTCTCTTGTTTTTTGACAACCGTGCCGTCTTTCAAAGTGTTCAAAATGCGGCTTGGACCTGTAATCACCTGATCGCCATCGTTTAATCCGGTGGTGATCTGAATATCGGATTCGCCGGTGATACCGGTTTGAACTTCGACAAATTTTGCTTTGTTGCCGTCGAGAATATAAACGCCCTTGATGGGTTTCGGTTTATCCGCAGGCATTTGCAGATCGCCTTGAATGGTCGGCGACGGCGATGCGTCGGGTTTTTTCTCGATCACCGATTGAAGCGGAACCGCGATCAGATCGTTCGCTGTTTTTGTTGTGATCACAACGGTTGCGCTCATTCCGGGGCGCAAACCTTCACGCACTTCTTTCGGTATATCGGTAAGTTCGACAACGACCTTAAATTCCTTCGCTTCCTGCGTATTGATGTTGGTCGAAAGACCGCCCGTGGTCACAGATTTTCCGAGGGCGAGCGGATTTTTCAATTTGACCTTACCGGTAATTTCCTTTTCGCCGAAGGCGTCAACTTTGACCTTGACGCTCTGACCTTCGGCAACCTTATCAATTTCGGTTTCGTCAACCTTTACTTCGACATTGATCGAAGACATATCGGCAATCGTCAAAAGCGGCGTCGAAGAAAGATTGGCGACGGCAAAAGTTCCGACCTTTGACGGAATATCGGCGATCACACCGTCAATCGGCGCGCTCTGCAAAGTTTTATCGCGTTGCGTGCGTTGTCCGCGCAGCAGCGCAGCTTGTTGATTAGACCGTGATTGACTTGAATCTGCGCTTAAATTTGCTGTATCAACGCTGCGTTTCGCATCGCGGACGGCAACTTGCTGCTGATTGGCGCGCGCCCGCGATTCTTTGACCCGGGCTTCGGCTTCGTTGACCCCCAATTGGGCAGATTTCAAACGTGATTGGGCATTTCGCAAAGAAACTTGAGCATTTGATACGCGGTCTTTGGCCTGGTCAAATTCCAATTTTGAAATGACTCCGCTTTCAAGCAATTCTTCAGACCGTTTGAGTTCACGATTGGCCGCGTTTAATTCAACTTGAGCCTTATCAACATCGGTTTGTGAAGCAACGACATTTTGCCTAGCTGTATTGACTTGCTGAACTGCCGTATCAACTGACGCTTGCGAAGCATTCAAACCTTGTTGCGCCTGTGAATATTGATTTTGGGCGGCGATAACTTGTGAACGTGAAACCTGCGCGTCCGATTGCGAGGCTTGCAGTGACGCAAGTTGCGCGTCACTGCTTGAATCAAATTGGGTCGGATCGAGTTTGACGAGTGCCTGTCCTTTGACGACGGTATCGCCTTCCTTGACCATGATTTCTTCGATTCTGCCCTGCACTTCGCTGGTCAAATTGATAAACTGAATCGGACGAATTTCGCCTGATGCCGTGACGTTTGACTTTAGTTCTTTCCGCTTTTCGACTTTTACGATCGTTACTTCCGGTATGTCCTTTCGTGTTGCAACGATGCTTGCGACAACGATAATTAGTAATAACACCAATACGGACGCACCAACTATTATTTTTGCTTTACGGCTGATTGCCATAGTTTCTGTTTTCCCCTTTAAACGAAGATTTAATCTAGTTTTATGAATTTTAACGCAAATTATTGCCAGTCAAGCGTCAAAGCGTTACTACGTCGTAAATATTCTATTAGTTTCAAAAAAGTAATTTCGTTTTTTTGGATTTTGTTGACATTCGAAGAATGAAAAAAAATCGTTTGTTGCTTTCTTATAATTGATTTACGATTTACGAACTAGCATTTTAAGGTTAAAATGAGTTTGCCATAGATAATTTAATAATATAGAGAATTAATCGCAAGGAAAAAGAAAATGATAAAATGCAAAACTTGCGGAACGGAAAATCTGGACGGTTCGCAATTCTGCGATGAATGCGGAACAAACTTGCAAGCTTCAAGCAATAATAACAACGAATTTAATATGCAAAG
>JANLTD010000479.1:0-2965 GCA_031362765.1 Acidobacteriota bacterium
ATATAATAGCGTAGGGTGAAGCGAGTGAAAACGAGCGAAACCCTACGTCAGATTGATTTACGGATTCCGACTCTGAAGGAGTCGAACAAATGTGAATGTTAAATGTTCGACACTTTCAGCGTCGGAACAATTTTTTGCTTGTCGTAGGGTGTCGTTCGCTCGCGCTCACTTTACCCTGCGCTATTGAATTTGTCGCCTGTCAAGCGACTTTTTAATTATGGAAAAGTTCAAAATCTTACCCGGACTTCCAGCTTATGGAGATTTGCCCGAACAATTTAGCGCAACAGGCATCGGAACACATCAGGAAGGTCTTGTAGTGCAAATTTCCTCATTCGAAAATCGCGCTTCCGGGGTTGGTAATTTTCAGCCCGGATTGACTTCTCTTGATGAAGTGCTTGAACATCCTGACGGTTCTTCTATGATTGTAGTTTCTGGTGGCGAATGCTACATCGTTGACATTGAACGGCGTAGTTTGAAAGAAACTTTCGGCGGGGTTTATGAAACAATTTTTCGTGTCCCTGAAAAGAATATTGTCATTTTCGGAAGTTCGATTGACTTCGATTCTCTGAATTCTTCGGGACACCTTTGGCAAAGCCGCCGTATTTCTTGGCATGGAATTCGACATCTGAACCTGGAAGACGACACATTAATGGGCGAGGCTTGGAGTTTTGAAGATAGTTGGATACCGTTTTCTTTGGATGTAAATACTGGTGCATACAAAGGCGGCACAAAAATTGATTGACAAAATCTAACACATCATTTGCGTTTATTATGAAAAACATTCCAAGCGTAAAAGTAACCGACAAAGCGAAAAAAGTTATCGCCGAACTTCACCCGAAATACGGTGAATTAAGGCGAGGTTGGGCATAAACTTAATCGTTTCTGTTTTGTTTCGATGATGTTAAAATTATCTCAGGTGAAAAATTATGACGAATACAGTTGAACTGACTTTGGATTTGCCGTCAAGTTTATCAAAAGACGAGGTGCAGACGTTTCTTGCCGTCAAACTTTTTGAAACCGAGCGCGTTTCGCTTGGGCAGGCGGCGCGGCTGGCGGGGTTTTCCAAACGCGCTTTTATCGAAGTTTTGGGGAAATATAAAGTTCCGGTCATCAATTATTCGCCCGACGAACTGCGCGAGGAACTCGGTTTGTGAAAGAAGCGGTCGTTTCGGACAGCACTTGTTTGATTGGCTTGGAGCGCGTTGGCGAATTGGATATTTTGCCCGCGCTTTTTGATTCGGTGATGATTCCGCCGGAAGTCGGGCGCGAATTTGACAGAAGTTTCGAGTGGCTGAAAGTTGAAAATTTAGTCGGCGGCTTTACAAATGGTTGTTGACGCGGGCGAAGCCGAAGCCATCGCATTGGCGAGCGAGAAAAATTGTCTGCTCATTTCCGACGATAAACAGGCGCGGGCGGCGGCAAAACGTCTCGGCGTTGCGGTTATCGGCAGAGTCGGCATTCTGATTCGCGCCAAACAAAACGGCATAATTTCGGAAATCAAACCGATTTTAGACGCGCTCGAATCAAACGATTTTTTCATCAGCCGTGCGTTTCGCGAAGAAGCGTTAAAAATTGCCGGAGAATAAATTGCAATGAACGAAATTCCAAGAGTAAAAGTAACCGATGAAGCGAAAAGGTAAGAGCGCGAAAAATTTATTATGTATGGAATGAACAAAAGCGAGTTGCGATTGATGCCGCACGACGGAGCGTGGAAAGATGATTTTTTAGCGGAACGCGTGCGCATTGAGACAGCCCTCGTGGATTCGTCTGTTCTCGTCGAACATATCGGCAGCACGGCAATTCCAAACGTTTGCGCGAAACCTATTTTAGACATCGCCGTTCTTTGCGGCGCGAAAGGTCTCGAACCGGTTGCCGACGCGCTTGCCAAACTTGGTTACGACTATCGGGGTCAATTCGAAGAAGCGAGCGGACATTTCTACGCCGTTTTGGACAAAGATAATATCCGTTTCTGTCAGGCTCATATTTACACGGAAGCCAATGCGGACTGGCATTCAAAATTAAAATTCCGCGATTGTTTAAGGCAAAATGCCGAACTGGCGCGGGAATATAACGATTACAAATTGGAGCTCGCGAAAAAAGTTACAGACAAATCCGAATATGCGGAAATCAAGTCGAATTGGGTTGATATGTTCATTTTGAAAATACTATGAAAAACATTCCGATAGTAAAATAGACATCTTTCCAAAATAAATATTGACCAATTTTAAGAAAAGATTAACCACTGAGACGCTCAGACGCTGAGAGAAAACAAAAACTTTCGGAAAAGACTCTTAAAATCCCCCAATTTTTGAGAAAATCAGAAGTTGATCTGCCAAACATTTTTCCAAAAACTCAGCGTCTCTGCGTCTCTGCGGTAAAAAATTATTTAGGAAAGATGTCTAATAACCTAAGAGGCGAAAAAAGTTATTACTGAACTCTGGTTCGTTTTTATTCGTAGGTTGCCGAACAAGGAGAAATTTTTATGCACTGTCCGCGCTGTGGTCATCAGCAAAATTCTGACGAAATTAGGTTTTGCACAAAATGCGGTTTGGAAATAAGCGATGTCAAAGAATTGCTCGCGCCCGAACGTCGCCAGAAAAAGGCGAACAGGAAAAACGAGATCAATAAAGCGACGCGGCAAGGAATGATGCTGGTTTTTGCCGGTTTTGCGGTGATATTAGTTTTGGCTGTTTTGCGCGATTTTTTCGACGTGCCGAAGTCTTTGTTTGCGATTGCCGTGCTGATCTTTATCATCGGCGGCGCGGTTCGAATGTCAGTGCCGTCGCTTTTCGGCAGAAATGATTTGCCGGAGAAGGACGACGCGACGGAAGCCGATCCGGAAACAAATAAATTACCGGGCGCACAATCTTTCGATAAGTCTTTACCGGCCGCCGAATATCGTCCGCCGCTCGATTTTGTTGCAAAGGATTACGACACGGCGAAGATCGCCGCGCCGCCGAGCGTT
>JANLTD010000481.1:0-2568 GCA_031362765.1 Acidobacteriota bacterium
CTATAATAGCGAAACCAAGCCCGGCGGCGGCGAATTTGTTTGACATCCGGTGTCCTCTCTTTCGAACGGCTATTTTGACGCTAATTATAGCAATGAAAGTGAAATTATAAAAATATTGTAATGCCTCAGTAAAAAGTTAAAGAAAGGTTTATTGCCTAAGTGCGCAAGCGAATTAAACTTAGGAGTTGCGCACCGGACTGTCATTCGGAATAAGTGATAGGTGAAAAGTGATAAGTGGGTTTAACCTCTCACTTATCACTTTTCACCTATCACTTATTCCGAATCTAATCGCTTTTATTTCTTAATTTATTTTTCAACTGCGTAACTTCTCAAACTAAAATAAACAAACATTGATTTATTTCATGCTTTTAGTGTTTGCGCGTGAACATATCTAACTTTTTATTGAGGCATTACAAAATATTTGTTCTAAAGTCTGATCTTAATTCCGCCATTAAAAATTCTGCCTTCCGTATGCGTGTAAATTTCGCTGAACGTCGGGTTTTGAATGGGCGGGAAAACGACTGTTCCGAATCGGCTCTGGCGTGTGTCGGTGATGTTTTCGGCATTGATAAAAAGGCTGAATTTACCGAAAGTCTTTTCGCCGAAAATTCCTAATACGCAATAAGGTTTTGTTTTGGAACGATTACTCAAAACCTGACTGCTTGTGTAATAAGCTTCAAAGCCGGCCTTGAAATCTGATTCTTTTTCAAATAACAGAGCGGAATTTAATTTGCTTTTCGGTGTCAGCGGTAAAAATTGAGTGTCCGGTAAATATCCGGCTTTCGCATTTGTAAAGGTATGACCCGCAAAGAGTTTTATGATGTTATATGAAACCCTCAGATTTGTTTCAAAACCCTTGCTTTTGATTCGTTGAGAGGCATTCGTAAAACGGAAAGTGCCATTAGCGTTTGGCAACAAGACAAGCGGATTTTCGATTTCCGTGTAAAAGAACATCTGATTGAGCGAATAGGAAAACTTCTCGCCGATGGTATTTCTATAATTGACATCGAAAGTTCCGCCGCGGCTGCGTTCTGCTTTCAAAGTGTTGCCGATCGGTAAGACGTTTTGGAAAAGCCGGGTTTCCGATTCTTCGGTAAAAATACTTGGCGTTTTGTAACCTAAACCAAAACTAAACCGACTGCTAAGATGATCGGTGAATTTATAAAGAAGCGACACGCGGGGCAGCGCAAAAGTGCCGTAATCTTTGACGGCATCAAGGCGAAAGCCGGCCTCAGCAGAAAGCTTATTTGTGATGCTGAAACTGTCTTGAACATATCCGCCGAACGTCGTTTGGGTTTCGTTTCGCTTGATCAAATTGCTTATATTTGAATTTTCCTTGAACCGGTCAAAAACTGCATTAAATCCAAAAACAAGCGCGTGATCTTTGATCGGGTGAAAATACGAAATGTCCGTGTAAGAATTTAATTGCTGACCTTTGAATAAATAATCCGGAATTTCGATCTCACGATTAAAGAAAGCAATACTCTGTTTGGCGATGATCTTTCGGCCGCCCGATAAATCACGATCAAACTGCACGGTGGTAATGTTGCGAATGGAATTATTCTTCTCGAAATACTGATGCAACGTGTCGGATTGCTTGCGAATAACAAACACGTCGCCGCCCCGGCGGTTTTGATAGGTCGTTGAATTGCCGATCATCAGACGGGTTTTGTCATTCGCATAAAAGAAAATTCGCGGATTGAGATTGAACGAATTCGTTAACGGAAGTTCTGTAAAATCATCATTGTCGGCGTCATATTCTTTTTGATAATTGACCGAACCGAGAAATGTATAACCAAAAGGCTTGAATCGGCGCGAATTGAAAATCGAAAAGTCGCTGCCGAGCGCGGAAGTTTGATTAAAGATCAGATTTGTGACAGGTTTCTCTGCCGGCTCTTTGCTGATAAAATTGACCACGCCGGCAATCGCGCCTGCGCCGTAGAAAGTTGACGAAGAACCTTTGATAATTTCGACCTGTTTCAAATCAAGCGGCGGAATGTCCAAAAGGCTTAAACTGCCTGAAAAGCCGCCAAACGCGGGAAAACCATCTTTTAAGATTTGCGTGTATCTGCCGTCGAGTCCTTGAATCCGGATGCTTTGCGTGTATGAAGTTGCCGATGTTTGTTGAACCTTGATTCCCGTGCTTTCACTAAGAATCATTGAAACATTTGCCGCTCGCATACTGGTTTTTTCGTCAACTTCTTCTTCGTCAATGGCTTCAACCCGCGTCGGTTCATCGTCAATTTCCCGACCTGTGCGGGTTGTCGAGACGACAACGCCAACTTCATTGACTTTTAGAAAAACAATTTTTTCGCTTTGGTCGGTGAGTGGAAAGGTAAATTTTATTTGTTGAATTTCAAAGCCATCGGCAAAGATTTCAATTATCTGTTCGCCGTCCGGAATGTTGGACAATTCGGCTTTCCCGTTGGCATCGGTTGCGGCCGAAATTTCGGTATTGATGACCGAGACCTTTGCGCCAATAACGGCTGCTTTAGTTTCTTCGTTTTGAATCGTTGCTTTGAAAGTATTTTGTGCAAATGAAATTTGCGCCGTCAGTAAAACGGCAAA
>JANLTD010000495.1:0-3227 GCA_031362765.1 Acidobacteriota bacterium
CGGAAAAGATTTTCTTTATCAGAACAAGTCCGAACCGACGCTTACGCTAAAATATTTCAACCCGCCGCTACGTGCCGACGTTGTCATCAACCGAAAAAAGCTACTGCATATTTATACTCCAAAATTCAAAGGTAAGGTAAAAGACTACGGCGGCGTTTGGAAAGGTTCGTCGCAATGGTGGAAACGGCTTTTTTGGCAAACATTTGAATGGGATGTCGAACTTGAAAATGAAAACGTTTACCGGCTTCAAAAAGACGGTAATGAATGGTTTGTCATCGGGGTTTATGATTGATGAGTTTTTTTGAACTTCATGCCCGTTCGGCGTTCAGTTTCCTGTCTTCAGGATCAGTGCCGGAGGATTTTGCAAAACGTGCCGCCGAGTTGGAGATCAACGGTGTCGCTCTGCTCGATCGCGACACTGTTTCGGGGGCGGTCCGCTTTCATCTCGAAGCAAAGGAAACCGGAATCAAAGCGATCATCGGCGCGGAAATTACGCTCGAAGACAAAACCCTTTTGCCGTTAATTCCGATCAATCTGAAAGGTTATCAAAATCTCTGCCGTCTGATTACAACCGTTAAACTCCGATCAAAAAAAGGCGAGCATTTTGCAACGCGGACAGACATCGAAAATCATTCCGGCGATTTAATTTGTCTGACCGGCGGCACGGACGGCATTCTGCATCAAGCCTTAAAGAACGGTGTCGGGCAGGAAGATTTAGCGTGGCTGAAATATGTCTTTGAAAATCGGCTCTACGTCGAATTACAAAGACATTTTTTGCAGAAAGAAGAATATGTTAATCAACAATTACTAGGTCTTGCCCATAAATTCAAACTTCCGTATTTTGCGGCCAACGGCGCGTATTTCGCGAAGAAAATTGATCGCGAATTGTTTGATGTTTTTACTTGTATAAAAAACAAATGCACCATCGAGCAAGCCGGGTTTTTGTTATCCGAAAATGAAGAACGTTTTCTTAAATCGAAAAAGCAGATACTCGCATTGTTTGAAGACTATCCGGAAGCGGTTGAAAAAACAAACGAGATTGCTGCCCGGATAGAATTTTCGATGGATGAACTCGGCTATACTTTTCCAAGTTTTCCCGTTCCCGAAGGTGAAACGATGGATTCATTCTTGAGAAAACAGGTAGAAAAAGGTTCGATTGAAAGATATGGCAGAATAACACCTAAGATTCGTGCAAAACTCGATCACGAATTAAATTTGATCGAAAAACTAAAGCTTCCCGGATATTTTCTGGTCGTCTGGGAAATTTCACAATACTGCAAAAACAATAAAATTCTTTCGCAGGGCCGCGGTTCGGCGGCAAACTCGGTCGTCTGTTACACGCTCGGCATCACTGCAGTTGATCCGATCGAAGCGGATCTGTTATTCGAGCGCTTTTTATCTGAGGAAAGAGGCGAATTTCCCGATATCGATATTGATTTACCTTCGGGCGACGACCGTGAACTCGTAATTCAGCATGTTTATCAAAAATACGGTGAACGGGGCGCCGCAATGACGGCCAACGTGATCACCTATCGCGGACGTTCCGCGGTGCGCGAAGTCGGGAAAGTTTTTGGGTTTTCTGAAGAACAGTTGGGAAAACTATCAAAGAGTATTTCACATTTCGGCGGCGAAAATATCGAAGAAATTCTCGTGCGTTTCACTGAAGCCGGTTTTAATTTGAAAGATGATTTTCATACCCGAAAATTTATGGAACAATACGCCAGGATCTTGGATTTTCCAAGACATCTGGGACAGCATTCGGGTGGAATGGTCATTTCGCTCGGGCGCCTTGACGGCGTCGTGCCGATAGAACCGGCCTCGATGGCAAATCGGAATATAATCCAATGGGATAAAGATGATTGCGAACGGCTCGGAATAGTTAAAGTTGATCTTCTCGGACTGGGAATGATGGCGGCAATCAGAGATACTTTGACACTTATCGGCGAGCATCAAAACAAAATCGTTGACCTTGCTAAAATTCCGAAAGACGACCCGCTCGTTTATAAGACATTACAGAATGCCGATACCGTGGGTATGTTTCAGGTGGAAAGCCGCGCTCAGATGAATTTTTTGCCAAAATCCAAGCCTGAAACTTTTTATGATTTAGTGGTTCAGGTCGCTATTATCCGTCCGGGTCCGATTGCCGGAAATATGCTTAATGCCTACATAAAAAGACGTCAGGGAAAAGAACCGGTTGATTATATGCACCCGCATCTGGAACCGATCTTAAAGCGGACGCTCGGTGTTCCTTTGTTTCAGGAACAGCTCTTGAGAATGGCAATGGCGGTCGCGGGTTTTACCGGCGGAGAAGCCGAAGAACTTCGTCGGGCTCTCGGTTTTAAACGTGCGGATAAGAGATTGGGAAAAATTGAAAATCGGCTGCGTTCCGGAATGACGGAAAGAAATATTGATTCCGAAACGCAAGGTAAAATTGTTAAAAGTATAATTGCATTTGCCAATTACGGCTTTCCCGAATCTCACGCCGCGAGTTTCGCTCTTTTAACATATGCTTCGGCATATTTAAAGGTGCACTATCTTGCCGAATTTACAGCCGCAATGCTCAACAATTATCCGCTTGGCTTTTATTCTCCGGCAACACTGGTGAAGGATGCCCAACGGCACGGTTTGGTTTTTTTGCCAATTGACGTAAACAAATCGAAATACGAATGTACAATTGAAAACCTGGATAAACTATGTGTCAGAATCGGTTTGCGTTACGTTAAAGGTTTACGCCGAAGTGCTGCTGAAATGATTGTTTTGGAGAGAAATAAGGAACTGTTTGTAGGAGTTGAAGATATTTTGAAACGAGTTCCGGTCATTAACAAAAAGGAAATCCGCGCCCTTAGTCTTGCGGGAGCACTAGAGTTTGACAAAAACCTTCCTCGCCGGATAGCACTCTGGCAATCGGAACTGGCAATTAAACCAAAGGGCTCGTTATTTGAAAATGTAAATGATATTTCAACTGACAATTCTTTTATCAAGCCGATGACCGACTTTGATTTAATGGAAAACGATTTAAACTTGACCAGCCTGACGTTAGGCAGCCATCCGATCGCGTTCATTAGAGAAAAACTGAATAAAAAAGGTGTTTTATCGGCAGAACAAACAAGAGAGTCAAAAAAGAAAGATATTGTTTCGGTGGCGGGTGCCGCAATCACCAGACAACGTCCGGGCACCGCAAAAAATGTTTTGTTTATAACACTCGAAGATGAGACAGGGCATTCAAA
>JANLTD010000505.1:0-1959 GCA_031362765.1 Acidobacteriota bacterium
TTATAAGTTATTTTTTACATGTTCCTTAGTTAGCAAGTAATAAGCTTTACTGTTAAAAACTATGCAATAAAGAGTCTAAAAGATATCTTTTAGCTGGGTTTAATGAAAAGTCCTTGTTGGGATGCCGCTTTTGCGCGAAAACAGCATCGGACGCGCCCAACACGAAGCCGATTGCGATTGTTGCCCGCAGTAACGACTGCTGATGTTTGTTGATTTGTTTTTTCACTTAATCTCCTGAAATCTAATATTGCCCGGTTACATCTTCCCAACGGGCTTTTGGTAAACTATTTTTCTCGCCGAAACAAACGCAGGTATTTTTGCTCGTGACCGTATAGCACATAAGGATGCTGTTTTCGTATCGGTCCCGAAATGTTTTGCCCGCGCCTAGTTCATCGTTGTTGTAAATTACGTCAAAATCCGTCGTTACGCGGTAAGCATTGTCGGTGTTCGTAACGTAATATTCCTCATAATTCTTATATTGCATCGGACCTTTCAGGTCGAACGAGTTGAAAATCACTTTCGTGTTCTTGGTTTCGCGTGATAAACTTGTGCTTCCGCGCGTAATGATCGCCTTAAATTCTGCTTCGGTCGAACACGCGCCGCCGTTTGTCAATTTCCTTCCGCCTTTGTTCACGGAAGGCGACGAATTATCCTCGCGGTCATTGCAGGCAAAAGCCATCGCAAAAAATATTAGAAAAATTAAGCCGAGCGTTTGCAGCGAATTTTGTAGATTAGATTTTGTTTGTTTTTTCATTTCAATGTCTCCTTTTGAAAATAATGCGACAAAAATAAAAAAAACGGCTCAAAATCTATTTTCATTTCTCCAAAAAAACTCGCCGTGGAGCTTAATAAAACGAATCCCACGGACAATAAAATCAAAACCGATGATGCAGATGCTTCAGCAAGCTGCTGTATTTGGTGAGATCTTTTTTGGCAATTTTCAACAACTCTAACGGCTCTAACTGATTTTCGCTGATAAACTGTTTGATTTTCGGTTCGATGATACGTTGAAAAAGAACCCCCTCTTTTTTGGTCAGAAGAGAATCAACCAAGTTCATCCAAATGTATGCGACTATCAGGGACAGCACCGACCCGCCGACCATAGAAACAAATTTCGTTTTTGTGTCAGGCAACAATAAATAAGCGATTACCGCTCCCGTAAAAGTTAAAAGAGGGATGATAAAACAACCCAAACGCAGATGTTCGTGAAAACCGGGAATCACGCGGTTAAAATCCTTGTCCAGATCGTTGAGGAAAATTGAAACGTGTTCTTCCAGAGTTTCGCGGCTCAAATGACTTCCGCAAAACCGGCAACGGGAAATTCCTTTAGATAAAACCGCGCCGCAATTTGGACAACTATTCGGTCGGTTCTGCTCCTGCTCCGAGTCCTCATTGACGATATTTTCCAGCGGCTCGTTTTTGACGTCACTTTGTTCCGATTTTTGAGCCAACGACTTGCGGCTAGAATCGTTAGACTTGCTTTCCGCTTCCATCCACGAATTCAGTGAAACCAACTCGTGGTCTTGAACTTCACGTCCAAGTTTGTTACTTAAATCCCGTGTCTGTAGATATTTGGCAATACCGGCGAGAACAACGCCGACAAAAATGATGATAAATATTACTGGTCCCATATTGTTAAATTCAGTTGCAAATTAGTATTAAACGTCTCAGACCTAAGTGCAACAAATTTTGAAAAAGCGGCTCAATAAATATGATATTTTAATTTTTCTGATTTCTCCGGTTGCGTTATTGAACCGTGCAATTGTCAAGAACAAAAACTGTATCTCTATCCGAAGGAACTTTCGCGGTAATGGTGCCTTTCACCTTGATTTTTTTGTTCCCTGTTTTCTTAGTCGTTTCGTATAGTGCATTCGCGCCTGAATTTAACTTACACAGGCCAGAACCTTCGCTTGAAACGTTAAACCCGGTTTTTATCAAAAGTGAGACGGAATAATCGTC
>JANLTD010000306.1:0-6812 GCA_031362765.1 Acidobacteriota bacterium
AACCAAAATTTTGAAACTCATTTGCTTTTGTGAGATAAACAAAGCGAAAATCAGGTTGCTGGTCAATCTAAATAAATTTGTGAGGAATCGTTAAAATGCTTTCTATTTTGGGTATAGTCGTCATAATTATTGCAACCTATCAGGTTTATAAAGCCGCCAAAGACACCGGGCGCAATGCGGTCGGCTGGGCATTAGTCACTTTTATTTTCGGTGCCGGGACTCAGGTTGGTGTTCCAATCATTGCCGTGATGATTTTTGCGGTAGGTATGGTTGCTTCGGGAACTCCTGAATCAGGGCTTGAATCGGCACTGTTGGGGCCGGCAACTGTTATCGGATTGGTTTGTCTCGCGCTAAGTTTTGTTGCGGTTTGGGGTATTCTCAGAATAGTTTCAAAAATACCGGAAGAAAAATCATTTGTTTCACCTCCGACACCTCCGACCAGTTTTAACTAATATTTATGGAATTATTTAACAAACTCGGCGCCGAGGTCGAAATTCTTTGGCGCGATCAAAACTACGACGAGGCGATCTTTCCGGAACTCGCCGCACAAGCATTAAGGGAAGCGAACATTCCCGCGAAGATGTCGGCGTGGGACGTGATGGAATGGACAATGCAGCAGGTTGTTCTTCCTGACCAGAAAGATCTGCCCGGCCGATTTGGCGATCCGCCGATAACGCTTTATAACAGTCCGCGTTTTCACATTGACGTTTACTTCTGGCTTGAAGGCACGACCGCGATTCATCAGCATTCGTTTTGCGGAGCGTTTCAGGTGATGATGGGATCAAGCATTCACAGCTGGTATGAATTCGAGCGCAGCGAAAGTCTCAATGTTTTTACCGAGATCGGTAATATGAATCTGAAACTCTGCGAGCTGTTGAGCATCGGCGATGTGCAGACGATTCAGCCCGGAAAACAATATATTCACGGCCTTTTTCATCTCGAACAGCCTTCGGCGACGATCGTCGTCCGGACGCATCTGAGTCCGCTTCATATGCCGCAGTTCTCTTATTTCAAGCCCCACCTGGCGCTTGACCCGTTTTTTCAAGAATCGGGTACGACGAAAAAAATGCAGTGCGTGTCGGCGATGATTCGTGCCAAATATCCGCGCGCGGACGAATTTATTGCGGATTGGCTGCGGACTTCCGATTTTCAGACGACGTTTCATATTCTTTCGTCGCTTCGCAGCCATTTGCAATCAAATCAGATAGATCAGCTTTTTAATCTTTCCGCGCCGAAAACGCGGCTTGATTCGTTAATGGAGGTCGTTAGGGAACGGCACGGCGAACGTGCAAATATTTTCACACAGATTTTCGCGAATATCGAAAAATTAGACGAAATTCTCCGGCTGCGAAATTTTGTGACCGATCCGGAACACCGCTTTTTTCTTGCGTTGCTGATGAACGTCGAGGGGCGTGAACGCATTTTTTCGTTGGTCAAAGAGCGATTTCCCGATGTTGAACCGCTCGATAAAGTTCTTGATTGGACATTTGATCTGGCGCAAACGCGGGTCGTTGGACAGAGTATTCCGAACGCGCTCGGCATCGCCGATTTTGACGATATGGATCTTTTTATTTTGGAAAATCTTTTGAAGGATAAAAACGCGGATGAAATTCGCACGGTTTTAGAAACCGATTATGGATCCGGAAAGGTCGAAAATCTGGCAGAGCGGATCGAGAAATTGCAAAAGGCCGTCATCTTTCAGACGCTTTTGCAGAATTATTAGAGACTGTCGGAAACAAGAATGAATTTCCTGCGAAAAAAACGAATTAAGCGAAAAAAAATTAAGGAACATGAAAATAATAAGTTATAACAGTAGAAAAAACTTAATCGTTAAGTAGCCGCTCTCAAGACCGCGTTGCCCGGCGGTCGCAGACACGCCTCTAAACTAGCGTTATAAGTTATTTTTTACAGGTTCCTAAATCTTTGGTTTTCTTTTAATGCTTTTCGTGTGTTTTTCAACAAGTCAGAACCCTAAGCGGTCGCGACTTGCTTTTTCACTCGAACAAGCCCGTCGCGACCGCTCAGAGTTCTGACTTGTTGCATAGTCTTTAAGTGGAAATGGTATAAACGAGAAATAAAAATATGAAGCAAAAGATAAAAATTTTGCTTGCTGATGACGACCCGGTTTGGCGTCGGCTTCTTCCTTCGCAAATTACGGCGGATGATATTCAATTCTCGACGGTTGATACAGCAAAATCAGTTTTAGAGAAGCTCAGAGAAGAAGATTTCGACGTCGTTCTGCTGGACATAAATCTACCCGATATGTCGGGAATCGAGATTTTACCCGCGATTCGGCAAGCGGAAAATGCGCCCGAAGTGATTATGCTGACGGCCGATAGATCCCTGCAAACCGGCATCGAAGCGATGCGCCGCGGCGCGATCGATTACATCACCAAGCCGGCAAATACGGACGAGATAGAAACTTTTATCCGCAAGGCGGTCGAAAAACGGCGGCTTGTTCAGGAAAACGAACGTTTTCGGGTTGTTGTGCGCCGTCAGAATAGAAATGCGGCGGTTGAACCCGTTCATCAAAGCGCGGTTATGAAACAGATCTTCGCGCAGGCGGCAACGGTTGCCAAACTCGATACGACATTGCTGATCACGGGCGAATCCGGGACGGGCAAGGACGTTTTGGCGCGTTGGATTCATTCGTTCAGCCCGCGCGCCGATTTGCCGCTCGTGTCGGTAAATTGCGGCGCATTGCCCGAAAATCTGTTTGAATCGGAATTTTTCGGACACGAAAAGGGTTCGTTCACCGGCGCGATGGCGCAGAAGATCGGTCTTATCGAAGCCGCCAACGGTTCCACGCTTTTTCTCGACGAGATCGGCGAAATGCCGCTGCAGATGCAGGTCAAAATTCTTCATTTTCTCGAAAACGGCAGTTTTCGACGCGTCGGCGCGACCCGCGACCGTCAATCCGATGTCCGCGTGATTGCCGCGACCAACAAAAATCTAACGGACGAAGTCCGGACCGGTAGATTTCGAACGGATCTGTTTTATCGGATCAATGTCATTGCATTTCAATTGCCGCCTTTACGCGAAAGAACTGCGGATATTTCGGCATTACTCGATTTTTTCATTGAAAAACTTCGCGCCAGCTTTAATCGTCCGAATCTGACAGTTTCGGAAAACGCCAGAGAACAAATAAGCAAGCACACTTGGCCGGGAAATATCCGCGAGCTCCGCAATACTCTGGAGCGTTCGGCCGCACTTTCGCCGACGGATCTGATTGACCATATTTACGGTTTGGAAAGCCGCGAATTTGCGCCCGAGCCAGAACTTTCCATACCTGAATCAAAGACTTTAACGCTTGCCGAACTGGAAAAGAAACATATTCTGAAAGTTTTGCGGGAAAATGGCGGACACCGCGAAAAAGCGGCGGTCATTTTGGGTATCACCTCACGGACACTTTACCGCAAGCTAAACGAGTACGGCGAAAAGGGCTGACAAATTGTCATATCTCTGCGCTTTCTGTCGGACAAAATGTCCGGCTTCAAAAATTCCCGCAAAATAATCAAAATTGAAGTGAATATCTAAACCGTTGAAAATACTGTGAATGCGGTTTCGCGGCGCAACCCCGATTGTTTGGCACGCAACTTGTAGTAGTAATAATCAGCAAAGGACGTTTCTGTCGGAAGATTTTTTTTGGGGGCAGAAGAATTCAAAGAAAGAAACGTCCTTGCTGATTATTACTAAACAGTTATAAGTACGAGGTTTGTAGTTTTGCTAAGGTTTGGGGGATTTTAGGAAAACTACAAATTGTGCGCTGAAAACTCAGTTCACAGCTTGCTTGGTAATGCGAAACATCGGAAAGGGGTAGCCTTTGCTTCGCAGGCTCAGTCTCGTCAGGACCCTTCGAGGCTGGGCAATCTTAAGCGAGGCGATTTTCGGTTCGCTTTTCTTTTTTTGTAAAACCCGCTATCTTTTAGTTTTGAGTCCCGACTTTAGTCGGCAACGCCCTGCTTATAAGCTTTTCAATAATCAAATGTGCATTAGCTGTAAGCAATAAGTCAGAACAGCGAGCGGTAGCGACCTGTTTAATGTTAAAAATATTCAACCCGTCGCTACCGCTCAGCGTTCTGACTTATTGCATAGTTTTTAAGTGAAAACCGTATTATCAGGCAAATTGATGACGAAAAGGGGAAAATCAAAAATCGGTCAAATCGAGATTTTTGACAACGATTTGATTCTACAATCTTTGTCAGAAGGCGTTTGCGTCATTGACGCGGACCGAAAACTCACATTCGCCAATCATTCCGCCGCTAAACTGCTCGGATACAAAAGCACCGATCTGCTTGGCAAAAATTACGACATCATTTTTTTTCAGTGCGACAAGAGCCTTGCCGAAGAAGATTTGGCAATTTGCCCAATTCAATTTGCATTGACCGAAGGCGCGGCTTCGCATACAAAAGCGGAAACGTTTTTTCGGTCGGACGGCAGCCCGTTTTTGGTTGAATATGTTTGTTCGCCGATCTTTGAAGACGCACAGATCGCCGGTACAGTCGTTACTTTCGAGGACATCACCGAACGCCTCGAGATCGAAGCGGCAGTTTCCGCCGCGCGTGATGCGGCTTTCGATGCTGCCCGCACAAAAGCCGCTTTCCTCGCCAATATGAGCCACGAGATCCGCACGCCTTTGGGCGGAATTGTCGGCACGGCAAATCTATTGCTTGATACTGATTTAACCAAAGAACAGCGAAAATATTTGCAGATACTTCAAAATAGCGTTGATCGGTTGATGGAGACAGTCAATGATATTCTCGATTTTTCGAAAATCGAAGTCGGCAAACTGATGCTCGAAACGATTGATTTTAACCTACGCGAATTGATCGAAGAAACGATCAACCTCTTTAAAATTTCAGCAAATAAAAAGAATCTGCGGCTCAATTTCACGATTGATAAAGACATTCCGGAAGATTTTCGCGGTGACGCAAATCGTTTGCGGCAGGTTTTCAACAATCTTTTGAGCAACGCCATAAAATTTACTGAAACGGGCGAAATTCACTTAAAAGTTTTAAGATCGGATCTTGAATCGCAAAATGTTGTCAATTTTGAGGTTGCGGACACCGGCATTGGTCTTGACGAAGCGCAAAAAGCGCGGCTTTTTCAGCCATTTACGCAAGCCGATATTTCGACGACACGGCTTTTTGGCGGAACCGGGTTGGGTCTGGCAATCTGCAAGGAAATCGTCGAGTTGATGAACGGCAAGATCGGCGTTGAAAGCGAGATCGGCAAAGGGGCGCGGTTTTGGTTCACCCTTCTTTTAGTTCCAAGTTCCAAGTGCCAAGTTCCAAGTTCCGGGTTTCAGGTTCCAAATTCAAAATTCGAAGTTTTAGCTGGAAACGAGACGCAAATTGATGATGATAAAGAATTTACCAAAAGCGGTGGCGAAGAAAAACTAGGAACTATGAACTTAGAACCTGGAACTTTAAAGATACTGCTCGCCGAAGACGATCAAGTGAACCGTGAGGTGGCGAGCAAATTGCTTGAACATCTTGGCTACGCCCCCGAGTTTGCCAAAAACGGTGTGGAAGTCGTTAAAAAATGTCTCGAAACAGATTTTGATCTGATCGTGATGGATTGCCGGATGCCGGAAATGGACGGTTTGGCGGCGGCAAATGCAATTCGGCGAAATGAAAAAAAACATCGTCCGACAATCATTGCGCTGACGGCATTTTCTGCCGAAACCGAACGCGAAAACTGTTTGCGGGCAGGAATGGACGATTATTTACGCAAACCCGTGACGAAAGAAGATTTGATCCAAATTCTCGAAAAGCATTTTTCGGCGGAAAAGGTCGTAGCAAATCTTGACTTGGAAGAAAAATTCGTTCAACATTCCTTATCTGACATCATTGCGCCCGAAACTTTAAAGACGTTTTTGGCGATCGAATCGCGCGGTGAAAAAGATTTTGTGTTTGAGATTTTACAAATTTATTGCGAGAACGCCGAAAAACAAATTTCGTTGTTAAAAAACGATTTACAGCATCGTAATGCAAAAGAAATCGAACGTCGGGCGCATCATTTAAGAGGCAGCAGCTCGAATGTCGGGTTGGAAAAATTGACCGCGCTTTTTGAAGATTTGCAAAATCAGGTTAATTTAGAGAATTGGGAATCTATTGAAAGTTTAATAGCTGAAACGACGGAAAATTTTGAATTTATCAAACAGCGAGTTTTTAAGAGAGAGGATTTATGAAAGCCGAAAAACAAAAAAACGCCGCCCTCGAAATGCAGGAAGACGGCAACATAGACAAGATTCGGGATATTTTATTCGGTTCGCAATCACGCGATTTTGAACGCCGCTTCACGCGCATGGAAGAGCGGATGCTCAAAGAAATTTCCGATATGCGCGACGATACACGCAAAAAGCTTGACGGGCTCGAACAATACATCAAATCGGAAGTCAAATCCCTGACCGACCGTTTAATGAGTGAACAAAATTCGCGTGCCGATGCGGTCAAGGAACTCTCCGGCGAGCTCAAAGATCTGTCGCATAATTTTGACAAAAAAGTGACGAATGTCAATGAGCAAGCCGCCAAATCGGAAAGCGATCTGCGGCAGCAGATTCTGACGCAATCGAAAAACCTTTCGGACGAAATTCAGAAACGTCACAACGAACTGCTTAATTCGCTTGAACGCGAATCTTCGGAGATCCGCGACGACAAAGCCGATCGCACCGCACTTGCCGAACTTTTTACCGAAATGGCGATGCGGTTGACGAACGATTTCAAACTGCCGGAAACCGATTAAAGGGATGAGGGATGAAGGATGAGGGATGAAAAAGATTTAACCTCATCTCTCATCCTTCATCCCTC
>JANLTD010000545.1:0-2450 GCA_031362765.1 Acidobacteriota bacterium
GACTAAGGAGCGAAAATCCAAGTTCTATCAAACGGTCGAATCAATTCCAAAAATCACAAGGAAGAAAGACGGAAATCGAGAAAGTATTAATATTTGGGATTACATTTATGAACAATTTGATTCACGGGGATTGGAAGCAAAGGAATTATTGAAATCCGAATCAAGTTACGAATGTATTCCGGTTGATTTATTAAACGAAGCCTTCGATAAATGGAACAGATATGATGAGAATTATATGAATATAAACATCGAAGATTCACCAAAAATGTTTCTATTCAAACACGCTTTGCAAACTCTTGATTTTCCTAATGAATATTTCAGCAAGCGAGATAGTGAATTTATACCATATAAAAGAACAACATTGCAGAAACATTATGATGAAGGAAAAAGGTTGGTATGTGATTCAGATAATCAAGATGTAACTTGATTATTCTAAAATTCAAATAAAATAGGAACAATCAAAATTTAATTTACAGATTCCCGAAATAAAGAAGATTTTAGGTAGTCAAGATTTCTTTTGACGCTTCCTTTTTGCATCTGTCAGGCTTGGATTTGTTGAGATTATTCTCGGCAGATCTTTTTTATTTAGGAGCAAAACATTATGGAAAGACAGATTTTAGTTGCGGAAGAGGTGGCAGAGATTCTTCGGATTGATAAACAGCGCGTTTATGAATTAGTGAGAACCAAACAAATCCCTTTTATTCGATTGGGTGAGCGTCAATATCGTTTTTCGGCGCAAGCAATCGAGAATTTTTTGCTCGGTGGCGGAACACAAAAAGAAGGTGACGGTGATGAAAATTAAAAACAGAGAAAATAAGCATCGGAACGCCGACGAAAAACAAAAAGCCGCGTTTTGCGGACACGGCTTTTTATTTGATTCAAAGACTTACAAAAAATCTCTGAAATTAGTTAAACAGATAATACGAAAAAAAAAGGAAAACCGCACGGATTTGTGCGGAATAACCAAAAAAGATAAAGGAGGCAAACGATATGAATTTGAATGAATTTTTACGAGCCTTCTTTCCTGACGAAAATGAAACGATCCATTTTCGGGCGTTCAAACCAAAGGGTGCGCCGGACTCGGAAAACAACCGACCTAAAAAGTTGGCGACAAAACGAAAGAGTCTGGCACAAGCGGGCGGTGAAATTGAATTGAGAAAATTAAATCATCATCGCGGCGTTTATTTTCCGCCAAACGCGGGCGGCGACACCGATGCGGAAATTAATCGGTTCAATGCCGTGTTTGTAGAAAATGATAATTTACCGATTGATGAACAAATCAAAGCTTTTGATAAATGCCCCGTGCCAACTTCAATTCGCATCGAAACGAAAAGAAGCGTTCATGGCTATTGGCTGGTCAAAGGAAAATGCGGCGCAGATGAATGGCGCGATATACAGGAGCGATTGATTGATTTTTTTAATGGCGATAAGACAGTCAAAAATCCTTCGCGGGTGATGCGTGTGCCTTATTATTGGCATTTGACATATAACGAAGAAGCGACCGGCGGATATGATTACAAGACGGTTGAACTTTTACAATTCAATCCTGAAAGGCGTTATTCAATTGCCGAATTGCAAAATGCTTTCCCGGCGGTTAAAAAGTCACAAAAACAACAATCAAAAAACGGAGATTCTACAGAAACGATCAATGACGGAGAGCGCAACGCCGCGCTATTTTCAATTGCCGGAAGTATGCGGCGCAAAGGTTTAGCCGAAAATGAGATTTTGGCGGCGTTGCGCGAAGTAAATAATCGCGTAAATCCACCTTTAGAAGAATCGGAACTCGTCTTGATCGCAAAAGGCATAATGAGATATGACTCGGACGACAGTGTTTTTGAACAAAAGAAAAATGCTAATCCTGTCGAAGATATTGAAACGGAAAGCCTATCAATTCCTATCTTGTCCGATGTCGCGCTTTATGGTTTGGCAGGTGTGATTGTGCGAACTATTGAGCCGCACACCGAAGCGGACAACGCGGCGTTACTGATTCAACTGCTGGCAGGTTTTGGTTGTCTGATAGGCAAGTCGGCATACTTTCGCGCCGAAGCTGATTTTCACTATACAAAAATCTTTGTCGTAATAGTCGGGGCATCTAGTAAGGGACGCAAAGGAACATCATTAGGGCAAATTAAGATGATTCTTTGCCGTGTTGACGAATCTTTCGCTAATTGTATTCAAGACGGTCTTTCGAGCGGCGAAGGTCTGATCTATCACGTCCGCGACGCGCAATCAAAGAAAGTTGCAGTTAAGGACAAAGGCAGAATCGTAGATTATCAGGAAGAAATTGTCGATGAAGGGGCATCGGAAAAGCGAGCGTTCGTTGTCGAACCGGAGTTTGCCCGTGTCCTGAGAGTAATGCAGAGAGAGGGCAATATCCTTTCAAGCATCATTCGGCAAGCGTGGGATTCCGACCGCTTGAGGGTTATGACCAAAAATCCGCTAAATGCAAG
>JANLTD010000601.1:0-3014 GCA_031362765.1 Acidobacteriota bacterium
GCCGCGCCAGCTCACCTTCTCTTGAATGATTTCCGCCGATATATGCGGTCGGAATTGTAAGTTTTCCGCGAAATGCGGGAAGATGGTGCGGAATCGTCCGGTAAATTTTCGCTTCGATTCTCGGGGAAAAAAACAGTTCAACGCCTTTGCCGGTTTGAATCGTGCCGTGTTCGACATAATCGCGCAATACATCCTCATCAAACGCATCGAATTTCGGTTTTTTCTTGAAATGCTCAAAGGCTTCCTGTTTGGAAGTCCATAAATTACGGCGAAAACGCGTTATTTGCGATGGTGAATATCGGTCAATCAGACGCATTAATTTCAATGCACGCAAACCGTGGCTGCTAAGGCGGCTGATGACGGGAGCATCGAGCAGAATGATTTGTTTGTAGAGTTCAGGACGCTCGACCGCAACAAGGAAGTGCAGGACGCCGCCAAGACTGTGACCGACACCAATAATTTTTTCTGTGTAACGTTTTTCAATTTCTTCACGGAGCTCGTCGCGCAGAAATTTCCAGTTGTCCGAAACCGGAAATTTCGGATTATGACCGTGACGATCCAGAAAGCCGATCTCAAAATCATCTTTCAAAAAAGAAAAGAGTTTATTGTAAGTTTTGGCAGGAAACCCGTTGGCGTGTGCGAAGTGAATTTTCGGCTTGTTCATCCGCAGTTATCTTATCAACAAAACTTTTTCGGACAAAGTTTGAAAGAAAATTTGCCTGCGAAACACACGAAACATACTAAAAATGCGAATCAGGGGTTGAATATTAGTAAACCAAATAGTTGTTTGCAAACTCAAAATTCATAGTGAAAGGTGTCAAAAATAGGACGCGGACAAACGCGGATTGAGCGAATTTACGCGGATTTCTTAAAATATCAGCGAAAATCCGCCGAATCCGCGTTCGTCCGCGTCCCATTTCTTTTTAATGTTTCTAATCCTTGAAGTTTTAAGCCAAATTCCCGGACATTTTTCAACTCCCGATTCGCATTAAAAAAATGTTTTTTGATTTTTTCGTTTGTTTCGTGTGTTTCGCAGGCAAATGTTTTCAAACCTTTGCAATCGGCAAATTGGTTGACACTTAATCTTTTGTTTTTACCTGTGAAGCATTGACGACGTATTTGCTCCAAATCGCGTCGCGCAATTGTTCAGCCAACTTGAAATCAATTTTCTCAAGCAGATATAATTGTTGATAGGCGGCGGCGCGATCGCCGTTTTCCAAATAGCTCGTCGCCAGATTACAGATCGCCGCAGCGTAATCCGGTTTTAGCTGAACGGCTTTCAGATAATGCGCCTGCGCTTCTTTTTTCTTTCCAAAACCGTCAAGCACGACACCCATATTATTGTGTACCTGAGCGATATTCGGATCAAGTTTTTCGGCTTTTTTCAGACTTTCGAGGGCGTCTTTCTGACGACCGAGCAGATAAAGCGAATAGCCTCGATTGCTGTATGCTTCGGCAAAATCAGGCTGCAATTTGATGGCTTGATCGAGATTTTGCAGAGCATCTTCGTGTTTTTCGAGCAGCGTCAACGAAACCGCATAGTTGCAAAGAGATATTGCATCTTTCGGATTTAGTTTTACCGCCTGCCGAAAAAATGGGATGCTTTCGTCAAAAAGTCCTTTTTTGCTATAAGTTTCGCCTAAACTGGCGTAAGCATCGGAATAATTTGGATTTGACACGATCAATTCGTTGAAAATCTTGATCGCTTCGTCGTATTTATCGGTTTCCAGAAAAGACCGTCCCAAATTAAACCGGCAGATCAAACAACCCGGTTCGATTTCGATCGCTTTTGAAAATAATTCGATCGCTCGAGCGTAGTCTTTTTCAACGAGCGCTTTTTGCACTCCGAGTTTATTCAATTCGACAAAATTTGCCTTTCCTGTTGAATCGTTTTTTGGTTCCGCTGACGAAGAATCTGCCTGCTCATCAGCAATTATCTGCAAATTCCGCGTTTTCATCTGCGCCGCAGCGGTTATTGATAATGTTATGACTGCGAAAATTATGAATATTTTTTGCATGATTATTCTCCCTAACTTCAAACGAATGATCGTTTGGATAAAATCAAAGAACGGTTTTAAGCAAAAAGGAAAGCACTTCTCGGCCGCAAACCGGCTTTGCCTGAAGATTAATTGGTCGTATTGGCAACGTGTTGCTTTCTAGTGCGGGAACACCTCTCAAACGTGTTTTGTGACAAAAAAGTTTCGAGATGCTAAATTATTGAGTAATAACAAGGTTAAGGATATATTTTAATGGATTTTGTTGATTTTTTGAGACTCTTTTTCGAGTACTTGATTGAGGAAAGCTTGCCTCTATTGAAGAGAACAAATTGGTACTTTATTAGGTCTTTGGGTTTTGGGCTTTGGTTTTTGGGTTTTCAACGTAAATCCCAAAATAAGTATATCGAGCGGTAGCGAGCAGGTCTGTTCATAATCAACTTGAATAAAAACCGAGGTGTTCGCTGCCGCTCACTATACTGATGTCCAATTCAAAAAAGATATAAACAACTACAAAAATTGAAAAAGCAATTTAGTTTCGCCGGCCGTTCACGATACTTGCCAACCGATTCGCGCCACTTTGATAAAATCCGAAATCCGAAATCCGAGATCAAAACGTGTTGATCAATTCCCAGTAGCCGACATCAACCCAACGCCCGAGCTTGTAGCCGACCTCACGAAATCGCGCAACCTTTGTAAAGCCGAGTTTTTCGTGAAATTTAACGCTCGGGTCATTGGGCAGAGAAATTCCCGCCACTATCGCGTGAATATCGGTTTCTTTGAGTTCTTCAAACAATTCTTCGTAAAGCCGTGTGCCGATGCCTTTTTGCTTTGCTTCATTTTTGACATAAATCGAAACCTCTGCCGAAAATTCGTAAGCCTGCCGCATTTTAAATTGCGACGCATAAGCATAACCGTAGATCTCGCCATTTTCTTCTGCTACGAGATACGGATATTTTTCGCCTGTTTTGGCAATTCTTTCCTGCATCTCGTCCGCGCTCAAAGGTTCAGTTTCAAACG
>JANLTD010000656.1:0-11459 GCA_031362765.1 Acidobacteriota bacterium
TTATAACAATCCGGAGTTTTGTGCCACGCCCGGTTGCGCTCCGCCGGATCTTAATAATCCGATGGTCAACGGTGGGCTGCAATTCGGCGGCGGAACTATTGTCGGCGCCGGCGGAAGGGCGGATTTCAGCGGCTATCTCGAAGAAGGCGACAACAACGGGTTTTACCTTAATCCGGCATTTCCCAATATGCCAAATCCGGCCCCCGGTATTGTCGATGCAAAAATGGCGACGATCCATCTGGCCATTCGCACGCACGGTCCGGCAAGCGCGAATCCGGTTGTTCTGGCGGCACAGCTGACGACATTCCCTGGCGGCTGTTCGATGGCAAACCCGTGTGCAACCATTCAGGTTGCCCAATTCCTTCAATAGCCGTTTGTTTTTGACCGGAGCGCGGGGGAAACGCCCCGCTCCGGTCATTCGTTACCGGCAATTTAATTTTTATGGGTAAAAACATGCCTATTTTGCCAAATGTTCACTTTCGCAAATTATTATGACCTCTGTTTCCGCAAACTGCCGCGCTGATAAGTAGAGAGCAAAAACTGCATTCAATAAATCGGCAGAATTAGCGACGATCGCTTAAAACGGATCCGGCGATAGCTAACGGCTTAACCAAAGTATCCACTCAAACAATGGGAGAATTATGAAAACTCTTGAAAAATTCCGGAAAACCGTCGTCGCCGTGGTCACGGCGAGCTTGTTTCTGATAATAGCACCGGCAATTATGTGTGCGTCATCGGCAAGTTTCACAATCATTTCACCGGCAGACGCAGAGGCCCAAACCGGGAAGACCTACGGCGAATTGTCTGCCGTATGGTGGCAATATGTTTTCGAGATTCCACTGGACAATAACCCGATATTTGACGCGACCGGTGCAAATTGTAATTTCGGACAGTCAGGCGGGGTGTTCTTTCTGGTCAGCACGTCCGGCGGCAGCGCAACGCGCAAGGAGTGCCGCGTCCCTGCCGGAAAGATATTGTTCTTTCCGTTATTGGGGTTTGCGAGATTTAAAGAAGTGACCGACCCTCAGCCCGAAGTTAGTTTAAGGGCGGTCATCAAGGGCTTTAGTAAATCTACGAGAGAACTTCAAGCGAACATTGACGGGGAAGACATAAGTATCAGCATGGACCCTGACGCGACGCCCTTGCTGACGCTCTCCCCGGCGGGCTTTTTCACAGTCACGGCACCCGTCAATAACGTCTTTGGCGGAATTCCCGGACAATCTTACGACATAGTATCGGACGGCTTTTATCTGATGGTCGCGCCGCTCTCGCCGGGAGCGCACACCATAAAATTCGGAGGTGTCAGCCGAAACTTCGCGGCGAATGTCACCTACAACCTGTTCGTTGAACTTTAGCCGGGCGATGTCAAGCCAATTACTGCAAATAATAAATAAAAAGGAAAGTATAAAATGAAAATAAACTACAAAACACACATTATCGAAAATCGGTTGCGGCAAATCTTTTCAGCCATTTGTCTGGCGGCGTTTCTGCTCGTCGGTTTGCCGCTCACAAATGCGCAAGGCGGCAATTTTCCGATACTTTTTTTCAGCACGCGCGAGGACGGGCGGAATCGAAACTTCGGAATGAATACCGACGGAAGCAATCCGACCTTAATCGGCAATCCCGAATCGAGAGGATTTTTCGCCCGTTATTCGCCCGACGGTCAAAAAATCGTTTTCGCTCGCTCTGTAATTGATGCGAATGCTCCGTTCGGCATTCGCCAGCAGATTTTTGTGATGAACGCGGACGGCACGAATCAAGTCAATATCTCGAACGATATGCAGCACAATCACAACGTTCCGGCGCTGTTTCCCGACGGCAGAATCGCTTTTATCAGTTTCGGACTCGATTTCAGCGGCGGCGATTTATGGACGATGAACGCCGACGGCAGCAACCAGCAATTGATTTATGTGAGCCAAAATCCCGGCGGCGCGTGGTATCCGAGCGTTTCGCCCGACGGCGCAAAAATCGCCTTCAGCGATACGGACGCGAGCGGCGATTTGGAAGTTTATGTCATTAACGCTGATGGCACAAACCTACAGCAATTAACCGATAACTCCGCGCACGATTACGGTGTTGACTGGTCGCCCGACGGAACAAAAGTCGTTTTCAACCGCGAACGTCCGGGAAAATTAACCTTAAATCCCGAACATCCGGGAACAAATAACGGCAGCGGCAACGGCGGCAACGGCAATATTTATGTGATGGACGCTGACGGCACAAATCAAACCCGTCTGACCAAACACGGCAACGACGATTTTTACCCGATTTACTCGCCCGACGGCACAAAAATTGTCTTCAGCCGCGCTAATGGTTACGCCGAAAGAAACATTGACGTTTATATGATGAATGCCGACGGCAGCAATGTCATTCGTCTGACGCACGAGCCGGGCGTGGATGTCGCCAGCGATTGGGGACAATAACGAAAAACCGGAGCGCGAGGAAACGCCCTGCGCTCCGGTCAAAGAGTAAAAAAGATGTGAAAAAATATGAGAACCAAAATTTACAACAAAATCACGACTCCCGTTTTGACAATTCTTGCGCTGATAATTTTCGGCGCGACGAATATCAAAGCCGCGCCGGGCGACCTTGATACGACATTCGGCAGCGGCGGCAGTGTCGTTACGCCGGCGCGGCTCAAAGATGAATTGATGAAGATCGTCGCCGAAGACAATCGTTCGGGCAGTTACCCCGACGCGCTCCGACGCTTCTTTCCGGACAAGGCTCTCCTGACCAATTCATACGGCTTGGTCGCCAGTGCCGCCGAATGGATTGACGCGACGGCGAATAATCCGTTCAAACCGCCCGCCGGTTTTTCGGCTGAATCTGAATTTAGCGGTGGCCGATTGGAAGATTTTGCTGATCTGTTGGTAATGGACCGAATGCAGATATTGAAACGGTAGGGGTTGATCCGAATGATCCGAACTCCATCTCTGCCGGAAGTTATTTGGGTGTTTTTGAAAATGTGAACAACGGCGGGCTGAGCCGGTTTAGGGTCTTGTCAACGCTGGAATGAAGGAAAGAATTATGCTTCTCTCGCCTTACAAAGGAAACCTCGTGGATTTGGTGGCGGCACCCGAAACTCGTGCCGGCCTTTTTGCCTATGCTGCCGGTCTGCATTCAGTACAGCTCACCGCGAGGGAAACCTGCGACCTTGAGATGTTGTCAACCGGGGCGTTTTCTCCGCTCCGCGGTTTCATGCCGGAAAGCGATTACAACAACGTGCTGGATGAGATGAGACTATCGGACGGAACGGTATTTCCGATCCCGATCACTCTATCAACAGATGACCTTACAAATTTGAAGATCGGCGGCGATATCGCACTGCGCGATTCGAAAAATGACCTTTTGGCCATAATGAATATCGGCGAGATCTATGAGTGGAACCGGGAAAGGCTTGCCGAGGCTGTATTTGGAACATCGGACCCGCGTCATCCTCTTGTGGCCGAAATGCAGAAATGGGGCAGATTCAATCTGTCGGGCGAGTTACGGGTTCTGAAGCTTCCCGAATATCCCGATTTTCAGGACCTGCGGCTAACACCGAAACAAACCCGGGAGTGTCTTGCCGGGATGGGGCGCGATAATGTCGTCGCATTTCAAACGCGCAACCCTATCCATCGTGCGCATGAGTTGATGACGCAAAAAGCGATCGAAATTACCGATGGAACGCTCCTTTTGCATCCGGTTGTTGGTATGACGAAAGAGGGAGACATCGATTACTTCACGAGAGTCCGCACTTATAAAGCTATAACCGACCGGTCGTATGAAAGGAATCGTGTTCTGCTTTCGCTGCTGCCGCTGGCCATGCGGATGGCCGGGCCGCGGGAAGCGGTTTGGCACGCCATAATTCGGCGAAACTATGGTGCAAACCATTTGATCGTCGGGCGCGATCATGCGAGTCCGGGAAACGATGCAAACGGAAAGTCCTTTTACGAACCTTCGGCGGCCCAAACACTTGCCATCGAGTTGAGCGGCGAAATCGGCGTAAAGATACTTGCATTTCAAGAATTTGCATACCTGCCTGAAGAGCGGCGGTACGAGGAGATCGATAAGATCGTGCCGGGCCGGAAAACCATTTCGCTCTCCGGCACCCGGATCCGTGAAGATTTCCTTGGCAGAGGCAATCCACTGCCTGAATGGTTTACGCGAAAGGAAGTGGCAAAGATACTTACGAACGCGTACCCGCCGCGTCATCGCCAGGGCATTTGCCTTTGGTTCACCGGTTTGAGCGGATCCGGAAAATCGACAACGGCCGAAATCGTTACGACTTTGCTTCTTGAAGAGGGCAGACAGAGTACCTTGCTTGACGGCGATGCGGTGCGGACTCATCTATCGAAAGGTCTCGGATTTTCAAAAGAGGACCGTGACATAAATATCAATCGAATAGGTTTCGTCGCCTCGGAGATCGCCAGGCATGGCGGCATTGCCGTTTGCGCGGCGGTAAGTCCCTATCGGCACAGCCGCAATCAGGTTCGGCAAATGTTCGGAAATGAGCACTTTGTAGAAATATTTGTCGACACACCTTTGGAGGTTTGTGAAAGCCGGGATGCTAAGGGAATGTACGCAAAGGCCCGGCGGGGTGAAATAGAACACTTTACCGGCATCGACGACGTTTACGAAGTTCCCGAATCCGCCGAAATCACATTGGTAACGGTTGATCGAAAGGCAAGTGAAAACGCGCGTTTCATCATTGAGTATTTGCGTTCGAGGGGATTTCTAGCCGGAAACGCAGACGCGGCAAGAAATCATTGACCAAGGTAGTTACTAAATCACGAAGGAACGCCTTCTATCAGACACGAGGTGATTAGCTATGCGACAAGCAGTCCAGACAATCGATGCACCGAACGGAAGTGCAAATCTCTACAGCATTGTGCAGCAGGAGGTCGATCTCGGTGCTCAGGCCTTAAAGCGCGAAAACGCCGAGATGGCGGTTACGTTTTTTCAAAGCGCGCTGAACAAACTGACGGTTGACCAGCCGTTTTACGATCATCTGGTTCACAACCTTTTGCTGAGCTACAAAATGCTGATCGAAAAGCGTTTGAAAAGCGGCGACACGCCGACCGCATTGGATTTTTTGCGTGCGGCGCTGAGGCTCGAGATATGCGGCGAGATGGCCGCCGACACCGCATTTCTCAAAAAGTTCGCGGGCGAGTTTCAGGGACTTTCGATCCTCTTCTTGCAAAACGGCAGGGCGGACGAAAGCCTCGTCTGCTGCCGCAAAGCTATCGGCATCTATCGCGGCCCCGGTTTCCAGGTCAATCTGACGAATTCGCTGTTCGCGGCACGGCAGCGGGCCCGGCTTGCCGATTTTACGAGCGAAATAATGCCTGAACAGCTCGGGCGGCACATATTTATTGCCTGTTCGCCAAAGAGCGGATCGACGTTTCTCAAGAATCTGCTTGTGAATCTGACCGGCTATCAAGACGCGTTCATGGTTGCGTCACCCGGGCAGTTCGAGCAGGAGCTTTACCTGCCGACGCTGCAAGAGACGGCTCATCTCGATACCGTCACACAGCAGCACGCCCGCGCGTCGGACACGAACGTTCACCTGATGCAGGCGTTCGGCATCAAGCCCGTCGTGTTGGTCCGCAACATCTTCGACTCGGTCATGAGCCTGCTCGATTTTTATGACAAGGGCGCGTTTCAGCATTCGTATTTTCGCGGCGATTGGCAGGCTCTGGACGAGGAAACAAAGATCGATCTGCTGATCGACAATCTTGTCCCCTGGTATTTTCAGTTCGTCGCATCGTGGGATTTGGCCGAACGGCAAAAGCGGGTCGAAGTCGAATGGCTGACTTATGAGGAACTGATCGCAGACAAAACGACAAGCGTGTTGAAAGTGCTCGAATTCTACGGTCTCGGCGCCGCAAGGCGCGGCGTCGAGCAGAGGATTCGGGAGATCGAATCCGAGGGGCGAAAAATACGATTTAACAAAGGAGTGGCCGGACGCGGAAAATCCGGTCTCAGCGACAGGCAAAAGGAGCGAATCCGTAGCTTAGCCAAATATTATCCGGCAACGGACTTTAGCCGGATCGGAATGTAATTTATGCTCTTTGACAATTTGGGGTAAAAAATGTCGCGTAGCGACAAATTGAGTTTAGCCGTGCCTTTTAAGACACGGCAAAGAAAGGGAATTTACGATTGTGTCGTGTCAGCGACAACTGATTTTCCGTTGCCGATTCAGTCGTCGCTGACGCGACGAGCGCCTTTTCCCGATCTACCGTGCGTTGAAACACAACCTTCCTAAATTCAAATAGTCGCTACGCGACCGAGAAAACATCAGTAGATTTCAAAATTTAACCACGAATTGTCAAAGAGCTTAATTTAATCGAAGGAGAAAAGGAAATGAAAACTAAATTAACAAATTCGAAACGTCTGAATATTCTTGGAAACTGTGATTTGGCGACAAATCGCGCGGCCTCAGCCGAGTGGCTTACGTCGTGGCGGCAGAAGCTCGGCTATTTCTCGATATTCGCGGCCTTGCCGTCTATACTCGCCTCGCCGGCGCAAGACGCACGCGCCGAGGACGCAGAAAAACCGCAGCCGATCGTCACCGGACCGACGAGAAGATTCGCTGACCAGCTGAATAGCGGCAGCGGCAAACCGGATTTTCTAAAACGCCAAAGCGAATATCGCCTGCCTCATCAAAAAGGCAACTTCGACATTCTGGGCTTGCTTGCGGGAAACGACGACTGTCCGGGCCGCGCCATTCCGGCGGGAACCTATACGGCCGCTGCACCTTACACTGACACGGGCGACACGACCGGTGCGAATAATACAGTTAATTCATTTTACTGCTACTATTGTTATTATTCTACTTGGGGTACGCCGGGGCCCGACCACGTTTATACATTCCGGGTTAGGGCAACGGGTCCAAACCCGCAGATACAGGTCACTGCAACCTCCCCGGGCTATGACCCGGCAATTTATGTTTTGTTTGACTGGGGATTAGCGAGTGGATGTCCGAACGGGACGAACAATTTCGCAGATAACGGTCTGTTTTATCACCCTACATCAGGCAGTACCGAAACCATTCAATTTAATTTGCGTCCGTATCATTTCAATACTCCTCTTCACCTGTTCGTCGACTCAGCCGTCAGCGGAGCTAACGGCGCAGGCGGCTATTCGATACGAATACAGGATGTAACGATCGCCCCCGTAGTATTGTCGAAACCGAAATTTGATTTTGACGGCGACGGCAGAGCAGATATTTCCGTCTTTCGCCCGTCGGACATGACCTGGTATCTGAATCGCTCGACGCAGGGTTTTTCTGCCAGGCAGTACGGGCTTTCGACCGACAAAATTACGCCTCTTAATTTTAATGGTGACCGAAGGACCGACCTTGCCGTATTCCGCAAGGGGACCTGGTGGCTGCTAAACAACTACTACTACAGTTATTCTAATGGCCCGGTGGTTCAGTTCGGACTGCCGAACGATATTCCGGTTCCGGCCGATTACAACGGCGATGGGCGCGATGAGCTGGCCGTTTATCGCAACGGCACTTGGTACACGCTAAATCTCGCAAACAATCAGGTGAACACCGCGCAATTCGGGCTCGCGGGCGACAAACCTGTTCCCGCCGATTACGATGGCGATGGCCGCGTCGATCTGGCCGTCTATCGCGGTAACGGTGAATGGTATTTGTATCAATCAACGCAAGGCTATGCGGTGGCATATTTCGGGCTTGCGACGGACAAACCCGTTCCGGCGGATTACGACGGCGACGGCAAGACTGATTTGGCTGTGTATCGTGACGGAATCTGGTATCTGCTGCAGAGCAGAGACGGCTTTACGGCGTTTTCGTTCGGACTGGCGACCGATATCCCCGTGCCCGACGACTACGACGGCGACGGCAAAACTGACGCGGCGGTTTATCGCAACGGCACCTGGTATATTCTCCAAAGTTCGAATGGGCAAGTTGCGATTCAGCAATTCGGTTTGAGCAGCGACATTCCGATCGCCGAGGCAAATCAATAAAAGACCGGCGGACCGACTGGAGCGCATGCGTCCCCGCTTGCTATGAGCGGAAAAAGCGTTCGTATTCGATTCAAGTTGATCTTTGCAAACGCATTTACACCGCAAGGGACGCGGCGTATGCAAGCCGGGGGAAACGCCCCGCGCTCCGTTCATTCGTTTCCGACAATTTGAGTTTTACTGTTTAAAAATGTACCTACGGCGCTAAATGTTCACTTTTGCAAATTGTCATGACCTCTCTTTCCGCAAACTGTCGCGCTAATAGGTCGAGGGAAATTTAATTCAAAAAATCATGGGCGTTTATCAGCGAATTGCACAATCATGACCTCTGTCATTTCTAACAAGAAATTTCGGATCGTTCACTCAGTAAAGTCCGGCATTTACCGCTTAACGGAGGCGGCGATAGATTTGATACCCGGTCAAGATATCCGTCCTAAAAACAAAGGAGAAATTTATGAAAGTTATTCAAAAATTCCGGAAAGCTGTCGTCGCGGCGGTCGCCGCGGGCTTACTTCTGATGACAACACCGGTATTTACGTCTGCCTTGTCGGCAGGTTTCACAATCATTCCACCGGAGAATGCTGAGGCCCAAACCGGGAAGACCTACGGCGAGTGGTCGGCCCGCTGGTGGCAATATGTTTTCGGGATCCCATTCGACAATAACCCGATCTTTGACCCGACTGGCGCAAACTGTAATTTCGGACAGTCAGGCGCAGTTTTCTTTCTGGTCAGCACGCCCGGCGGCAGTGCAACCCGCAATGAGTGCCGCGTCCCGGCCGGAAAGATACTGTTCTTTCCGTTATTGGGGTTTGCGAGATTTAAGGAAGTGACCGACCCACAGCCCGAAGTTAGTTTGAGGGCGGTGATCAAGGGCTTTAGTAAATCTACGAGGGAACTTCAAGCGAACATTGATGGAGAAGACATAAGTATCAGATTGAACCCTAAGACAACGCCCTTGCGGACGCTCTCTCCGGCGGGCTTTTTCACAGTCATTGCGCCCGAAAATAACATCTTCGGCGGAATTCCCGGACAATCTTACGACACGGTATCGGACGGTTTTTATCTGATGGTCGCGCCATTGCCTTCGGGAGCGCACACCATAAAATTCGGCGGAATCAGCCGAAACTTCGCGGCGGATGTTACCTATAACCTGATCGTTGAATGATGCGGAAACACGCTACGCCGGTAAGTGTGTCGGCGCCCCTACTTCATGCGGACAGTAAAAAATTGATGAAGGAGATTATGAAAATGAAACAACTAATATTTTCAATACTGTGGCTGATGTTTTCGGCAGCTTTTGTATTCGGGCAAACGCCGCAGACGATTCAGGCTGGCTTTACCGTCGAACGCGAACTCGGCGGCACGGATAAACACATTTACGAAGTCAATCTGACAAAAGGACAACTTTTGAATTTCACGGTCGAACAGCGCGGCATTGATGTCTGGCTGCGCATTTTAACGGCGGACGGCAAATTCGTTGACCGCGTTGACAGTCCGAGCGGACGCGAGGACGACGAGCCGTTTAGAATGGTTTCGCTTAACGGCGGACGTTACCGCATTGAGGTCAGCCGCTTTTGGGACGACGCGCTGGGGAGAGAGGGCAAATATCTGGTTAAGCCGGTCGAAATCCGTCCGGCAACCAAGGCGGAAATCAAAACGGCGCGGCTCACGGATGAATTGTTGAAGATCATCGCCGAAGACAACCGTTCGGGTAGTAACCCCGACGCGCTCCGACGCTTTTATCTCGACAAGGCTCTGCTCACCAATTCATACGGCTTGGTCGCCAGTGCCGCCGAATGGATTGACGCGACGGCGAATAATCCATTCAAATCGCCCGCCGGTTTTTCGGCTGAATCTGAATTTAGCGGTGTCCGATTGGAAGATTTCGGCGATGTGTTGGTAATGAGTGTGCGCCGCGATCTGCACATCAAAAATCCGCAAGCGGACGAAGATTACACAACCGCTCAGCAAATCGGTTATGTCTTCAAACGCACGAGCGGCGCGTGGCGCATCATCAATGTTCAAAGGACTTTCACCGACCCCGACCGCAAGCTCGTCAAATTCGATGTCGGACAGCTCGATGCTCTGGTCGGCGTTTATGAGGGCGGCAAAGCGTCCGAAACGCTGACCGCCATGCACGAAGGCAATACTCTGTTCGGAAAATTAGGAACGGCCGGCGAGAAATTCGAACTGTTTGCCGAATCCGGCAAGATCTTTTTCGGCGGCATTATCAGTATCGCCTTTGTCCGCGACGCCGGCGGCAGGGTGACGCAAGCCGTCGTTTATTCGTTGCCCGAAGCCCGATTGACGATTCAGCCCAAAGTCAAATAAAAGAGGTAAAGACTTATGAAAGCTAAAATTACAAACAAAATTTCGACTCCCGTTTTGGCATTTCTCGCGCTGATAATTTTCGGCGCGGCGAATATCAAAGCCGCACCAACGATTCACTTGAACGGGAAGATTGCGTTCAGCAGCGACCGCGATGGCAACCGCGAGATCTATGTGATGAATTCTGACGGGACGAATCAGACTCGTATCACGAGCAATAACGTGGTGGACGATTGTCCAATCTGGTCGCCCAATGGCAGAAAGATCGCTTTCGTGAGCCAAAAGCCAAATGGGAGTTTTGCGATCTTTACGATGAACGCCGATGGTACCGGCCGGACTGAGATCACGGCATTCAACGATTCTTACTGGACTTCGTGGAGACCGTTGAGTTGGTCGCCTGACGGAGGAAGGATCGCATTTCACGATTTTTCTGCCGTTTCGGGAGGTATGGACATTTTTATTGTCAACCTGGATGGCAGCGACAGACAAAACCTAACTGCCGATCACGCCAGACCGGACATTACTCCGGTCTGGTCGCCGGATGGTTCGAAAATAATCTTTAGCAGATACGACGGGTACCCTGCCGGCTACGGGACAATGCTTCATACCATTAATATTGACGGGACAAACCTGACTCCGCTGGTCAACGGATTTGCGGACGGCTGGAACGAGGATTTCCCGGATTGGTCGCCGGCCGTAAACAAGATCGTTTATAGCGTCAACGTTTGGGATTTTTATTTCGACCTTTACATCGCCAATCCCGACGGGACCGGGCGACGGCGGCTCCACCACTGCTCGAACGGATTGGATGGGATGGAACCCAGATTCTCGCCGGATGGTGCGAAAATCGTTTTTAGGTGCGGTGTTCAAAATAATACAGACATAATATTTTCAAGTAACACAGACGGTACGGATCTTCGCCAACTGACGAACATCGGGCGTAATTACAGTCCTTCCTGGCAGCCGCTTGTTAAGACATCGCCACTCGCCGATTTCGACGGCGACGGACGCGCTGACATTTCCGTTTTTCGTCCGTCAGACAGAATTTGGTATCTGAATCAATCCACCGCCGGATTTTCCGCCGCGCAATTCGGGCTTTCCACCGACAAAATCACACCTGCCGATTACGACGGCGACGGGAAAACCGACATCTCGGT
>JANLTD010000319.1:0-1669 GCA_031362765.1 Acidobacteriota bacterium
GAGAAAGTCTTTGAATACTAGGGTAATTTATGGACAAAAAGCAGAAGCCGAAAAATCAATTTGAGGCAGAAATGACGCGAATGATGGAAACTGTCATTTTAAAACTTGATGGATTTGAAACCAGATTCGATAATCTCGAAAAAGATGTATCTGAAATTAAATCAGATGTTCGGGTTATGAAAGGACAATTCAACGATGTTGCGGTAATGGCGATTGAAGACAACAAGAGAATTACGAAATTAGAAGGCGAAGTTGCCGAATTACAAAGCAATATTCATTAAAAAATTTATGGCATCAGCATTAGCAACAGATTTTACGAATCAGGTTTTAGTATCGGACGAAGTGGCGGAGTTTTCGCCCGAGACGATCGCGGAAATGGAATCGCATTTGGTCAAATATCCGGCAGACCGAAAGCGTTCGGCATTGATCCCGCTGCTTTTTGTGATTCAGCGTGAGCGCGGCTGGATTGATAACGCGGGAGTCAACTATCTGGCGAAGTTTCTCGGTTTGGAAGTGACGGACGTTTGGGAAACAGCGACGTTTTATTCGATGTTCAATATGCGCCCCGTCGGTCGTCATCACCTGCAAATCTGCAAAACCCTCTCGTGCAAGATCATGGGCGAGCCGGAAATTACCGAACATATCTGCAATCGTCTGGGAATTCACGCCGGCGAAACGACTGCGGACGGCAAATTTACCGTTACTTTGGTAGAATGCTTGGGAAGTTGCGGCACTGCTCCGATGATGCAGATCGGTTTCGATTATCACGAAGATCTGACTTCGGAAAAGGTTGATAAGATCCTGGATTCGCTGGATTAGTTTTGAAATTTTCAGACGCTGTTAATTAATTTTCGTCGTAAAAGCCAGTTTTGCACGACTTAGCGCATCAGATTTGGAAAACCAGTTCAAAAAAATCGCCAACTCTTTCCGGCGGTCTAAATCCAAATCAAAAAGAGGTGAAAATATGAAAAAAGCGTGTTTAATGTTAGGTTTGTTGTTCTTTGTCAATTTAGCGGTTTTATCGCAGGAGCGTTCAAATGCTTCAACATACGGAAATGTCGAAACAAAAACAACTTTGGCAACCGGAGATCTGTCGGGAATTGAAGTAACCAAAGATGTAACGGAGGTTTATTTCCTTGAATCAACCGTTTTAATGAACATCAAGGCTGATGAATATGTCGCATCTTTCGGGATTCAAGGTGACGCCGATACGAGTTTGAAAAGCGAGCAGGTCGTTGACACGAAAATAGACGCGTTGAAATCGAAATTAACGGCACTCGGTCTGACCGAAACGTTTACAGATTTTATCAATCAAGCGCCGTATTACGAGTTTGATTCTTCGGGTAAAACGGCGACGGAAAAACTGAAAGGTTATAAAACCGCCAAAAATCTTTTGATCCGTTACAAAGACCGAAATTTGCTCCGACAGATCACCAATGCGGCCAACGCGGCGGGAATTTACGACTTGATAAAAATTGACTTTATCGTCAATGATTTTTCGCAGATCAAATCGAAAATGCTGACGGAAGCGACGAAGATCATTAAGGGCAAAGAGCAGAATTACGCAAGTTTGGGAATCGCATTGAAAATTGTCGGTGTCGTCGCGGAAAAGTTCAGAACCTATTCGCCTGACGAGCTTTATCAGGATTATACTGCATATGAAGCGGGT
>JANLTD010000757.1:0-2776 GCA_031362765.1 Acidobacteriota bacterium
CAGATTCAAGGACGGCAAATTTATACATTACGACACCAAAAGCGGACTTTATAATGACGGCGCTTTTCAAATTTTGGAAGATGAACAACGCTCATTTTGGATCAGTTCAAATCGCGGAATTTACCGCGTCAAAAAGGATGAATTGAACGAATTTGCCGAAGGAAAACGCAATTTTATCAATTCAGTAGCTTACGGAAAATCGGATGGAATGCTGAATGCCGAATGCAACGGCGGACGCTCACCTGCCGGAATCAAAGCACAAGATGGACGTTTGTGGTTTCCGACTCAGGACGGTGTTGCCGTAATTGACCCGCAAAATGTCAAAAGCAATCCAAAACCGCCGCCCGTCATCATCGAAGATGTCAAAATAGATGGTAAATCTGTTTCGCCGGATGCCACAAAATCCGAAATTCTCAATCCCGACTCCCAAATCCAAATCGTGCCGGGGCAATTCAATTTTGAGATAAAATATACTGCGCTTTCGTTTATCAATTCGGAAAATTTGCGTTTTAAGTACAAGTTAGAAGGTTTAGACACCGATTGGATAGACGCCGGAACACGCCGGACGGTATATTTTGCCCACATTCCGGCGGGTGATTACATTTTCAGAGTAATTGCCGCTAATTCAGACGGAGTTTGGAACGAAGCGGGAACAAGTATAAAAATCAAAATTTTACCACCTTTTTATCGAACCTGGTGGTTTGCGATTTTGTCGGGTTTAATTATTGCCGCCGCCGTTTATTTTTTATACAAACGCAGGATTATTGAAATTGAAAGCCAAAGACTTGACCAACAAAACTTCTCGCGTCAACTGATTGCCTCGCAAGAAGCCGAGCGCAAACGGATTGCTGCCGAACTGCACGATTCGCTTGGGCAGAGGTTGGTCGTTATCAAAAATTTGGCGTTAATGTTTCTGAACGCAAAAAACAAAAAGGAACAAAGCCAAATCGAAGAAATTTCCGCCGAAGCCTCAAACGCGATCAACGAAGTCAAAGTAATTTCCTACAATCTGCGCCCGTATCAGCTTGACCGCATCGGTTTGACCAAGGCAATCGGGGCAATTATTCGTTCCGCGCAATCTGCTACGGAAATTGAGTTCGTGGCGGAAATAGATAATATTGATGATTATTTTCCGAAAGATGCCGAAATAAATTTTTACCGAATCGTGCAAGAATGCGTCAACAATATTATCAAACATTCACAGGCTATCAAGGCAAAAGTTGAAATTGAACGAAGCGAACACATTCTAAATTTATCTATTGAGGATAATGGTTGTGGCTTTGATATTGAAAATAATCCTAAACCAAGTGGATTTGGGCTGATTGGAATCAGAGAAAGGACGGATTTATTGGGTGGAGAGATTGAAATAATTTCAGTAGTTGGACAAATGACAACGATAAAAATTACGATAAAAAATGAGCAATAAAATTAACATCATCATTGCCGATGACCATCCGATTGTGCGGAAAGGTTTACGCCAGGTTATTGAATCGGATACACGTTTAGTTGTTTTAGCAGAAGCCAGTGACGGTGCGGAAGCAGTTGAATTGATTGAAGAATTACAGCCCGAAATTGCTCTTTTTGATGTTGATATGCCAAATATGGATGGATTTCAAGCCGCCCGCGAAGTCCACAAACGCCGTTTGAATGTCAAAATAATCTTCTTGACCATTCACAGCGAAGAAGACCTTTTTCACGCCGCAATGGATTTAGGAGCAAACGGCTATTTGCTCAAAGACAGCGCAACTATCGAAATTATTAACGCTATCAAAGCCGTTGCCGAAGGGAAATTTTATGTGACACCTTCGCTGACTGCATTTCTGATTCAACGCCGACAATCATCACAAATGTTTGTCGAACAAACGCCCACAATTAACCAATTAACCCCGACCGAAAAGCGAATTTTACAGATGATTTCCGATTACAAATCAAGCAAAGAAATTGCGGAAGAATTATTTATCCATTTTCGCACCGTCGAAAATCACCGTAATAATATCAACCGCAAACTCAATTTAAGCGGTCATAACGCCTTACTAAAATTTGCGCTCGAACACAAAAAGGAATTGTAAATTTGTGTAGTTCTACATAGACAATTTGTGTAGTAACCTCTATTCCAAACCCGTCTTTTTTGGTTTAAATTATCTTTTAACGATGAAGTAATGAAACTATTAATTGTTGAAGATAATGCCTCAGTGCGTCGCATTTTGAAAATGTTCGCGGCTCAGTTTGCCGATGAAATAATGGAATGTGCCGATGGGGAGGAATCTGTCCTGATTTATCGCGCTGAAAAACCTGATTTTGTCTTAATGGACATAAATTTGGGTGAAACTGATGGTATCAGTGCCACCCGCCAAATCAAAAATTACGACCCAAACGCCAAAATTATTATTGTGACAAGTTACGATGAATCCGATTTGCGTCAGGCGGCAAATGAAGCAGGTGCAATTGGTTATGTCGTCAAGGAAGATTTAAGCCCGCTTACTTCAATTCTCAAAAACAACTGATAAATTATTTTGTCGGAAATAGCCTTCCGTCCTGAATTAAGCACTGATTTATAAAAATCAAAAAGCCCTCTAAATTACCGAGGGCAAATCAGCAAAATCTCAAAGATTGATTTATTTTTTCGTTTCCGCAACTAACACAGTGCTATTTGAATTAACCTTTTTAGCACGTTGCTCTGCCACAACCTTTGCCAGTGCGTCTAAATCAATTGCTCCGGGAATGAATTGATCACCGACTAAATAGGCTGGGGTTCCTTCGATTCCGATAGCAGTTG
>JANLTD010000809.1:0-1509 GCA_031362765.1 Acidobacteriota bacterium
CATTTGCCGCCCGACCCGTAAATATTGCTTCGGCAACCGGAATTGCGATTGAGGAAAAAACCGGTGTAAAATTCGGCGCGATCGATTCGCGAAGCGATGGCGAAGCTATTGGGTATTAAAGGGATGAGGGACGAGGGATGAATTTAAGACTCTCTCCTTTCATTATCCAATAGTTTCGTCGTTCCATCAGTGACACTATTTGGAGCCAAATCATTTGTTTCCCTCCAATTAGCCTGTTTTGGAGGAATGTAATTCTCGACCGGAATCGATTGCGACGCAGGCAAAGCAGTTTGGTGCAGCTTTTTGTTTAATAAACCTTGGGCGGTTTGATACACGGTCCGCTCAATCGTTTTTTCGTTCGGATGGATCGATTCAAAAAGCATCGCATACGCCATTCGGAGCACCCCGCCGACAAAAAATATGATCGAAGCGATGACTACGGCGTAGGGTTCAGCATTTGCCCAAACGGTCAAAATCGAAATAATCGGAACAACCAGAAAAGTCAGCAAAAAAAAGAAAAAGCCTTGTTTTAATCCGCGTTTGCGGGGCGAATCAGGCTTTGGGGCGGCGGTCGAAATCAAAGATGTATTTCCATCATTTGCAACTAACTCTCCGACACCGGACATCAAAAACCCACAGCGCGAACAAAATCTTATTTCCATTGAAACTTGCTCCTGACCACAACGCGGACAAAACATATTTTATCTTCCTCTAATCAAAATTATTGGTCTTTCTGCAAAAGTTTGGTCGTGTGATCAGTGACGCTTGAATGCTCTAAATCACTGGTGTCGCGCCAATTTCCCGCGACGGGCGGAACATAGCCGGAAGTCGGAATTGATTGAGAAGGCGGCAGCGCACCCGCTTGCGGCTTTTTATTTAATAATTTCTGCGCCGTTTGATAGACATTTTCTTCCAAAGTCTTGTCCGCCGGGTTACCTGATTCAAAGATCGCGGCGTAGATCATTCGCAAAAATCCGCCTAAAAAAAAGATGATCGCGGCCAGTCCGACAAAATAAGTAGAGAAAAACAAAATATTTGTCAGAACACCCAAAAACGGAACCATAAAAATTCCGAGCAGAAACCACGCGCCGCCTTGTTTCAAACCTTTGCGTCGCGGCGTCATCGGTTTCGGGCCGGTTGTTTCCAATTGCTGATTCAGCCCGCCCGTTAAAACAACTTCCGTTATGCCCGTCATTAAAAAGCCGCAGCGAGAGCAAAATCTTATTTGGTTTGTTACCTGTTCCTGACCGCACCGAGGGCAAAATACTTTCATAATTCAGATCCTTTATTTTTCGTCTTTCTGTAATAACTTGGTCGTACCTTCCGTGACACTATGCGGCACAAGATCTCCTGTATCCGGAGCTTTCCACGAATCGGTCATCGGCGGCGAATAGCTTGAAACCGGTTGGCTCATTTGCGGCGGCAATGCGTTTTGATTTCGATTTCCACCTAAAAAATGGGGCGCGTATTTATCATTTTGAAATTCATTCTGCCCTTGAAAAGGTTTTA
>JANLTD010000818.1:0-2393 GCA_031362765.1 Acidobacteriota bacterium
GTACGAACCGAAGATGTCAAAAACGCCCTTCGTGACGACACGATTTTAATCACGATGATGACTGCTAACAATGAAATCGGAACGATTCAGCCCGTCGAAGAAATTGGTAAATTCATTCGTGGTTTGCGCGAAACCGGCAAAAAGATTTGGTTTCATACGGACGCCGTGCAAGCCGTCGGAAAAATTGCGGTAGATGTCGAGGAAATCGGCTGCGATCTGCTTTCAATTTCAGCGCATAAGATCTACGCACCCAAGGGTGTCGGCGCGCTCTACGTCCGGCGCGGTGTGCGGCTGCACAAACAAAACATCGGCGGACATCAGGAACGCGAACGACGCGGCGGTACTGAAAATGTTCCATATATAGCCGCTTTTGGAAAAGCTTGCGAGCTTGTCAAAATAAATCTCGCGGAAGATGCCGCACGGCTTTTCGCATTGCGAAACAAATTTGAAAACGAGATCGGGGAGAAGATAACCGATCTCGTTTTTAACGGCAAACGGGAAAGTCGTCTGCCGAATATCGCCAACATCTCGTTCCGCTTTATCGAAGGCGAAGGCTTGCTGATAAATCTCGATATGCAAGGCATCGCCGTTTCGACCGGTTCAGCCTGCAGTTCGGGCAGCCTTGAACCGTCGCCGGTGATCCGTGCGCTCGGTAGAAACGATGAACTCGCACGCGGCGCGATCCGTTTCAGCTTCGGCAAGGAAAATACGGCGGAAGATATCGAATATCCATTGGAAGTTCTGCCGAAAGCCGTCGACAATCTGCGGCGACTTTCTCCGGCTTATTCCAATAAGACAATTGAAACAGCCGTTTAAGGAATCCAATGGACAATGCGTAATTGACCGGCTACCACTTTGGACCGCGAAATTTGAGGATTTCGTCCGCGAAGCTTTTCCATTCCGCATAGCTTTGATACTCCTGCATCGCCAAAGTCATGTCGTTTGAGTAGCGAAGGGTTATCTTCTTTGGCTTAGCACAATTGTCGGCGCAGAGCTGATTTGTAACCTTTAGGTTGCCCTTAAGTTTTTTATTGGTTAAAACTCCCTCAAACTCGTAAACATCTCGTGACCACACTTTATCGCCAATCAGCCCTGTCGAAAGTTTCGCCCGAAAGGAAAGGCTTTTTGTTTTCGAGTCAAATTGCACATCTTCCAAAACCCCGGTTGGCGGATCGCCGATAAGTCTTAAATCATCATCGCCTGAAATGAAACCGTAAATTTTATCTTCTTGTTTCCAAATCATTACGGAATAGCCCCATTGGTGTTCTCCATCACCTTTGACGTTGGTAAAATCCCCAATCACTTTCAAGGGAGATTCAACTTTTGATTCAATCGATGAATTTGAATTGTCCACTACCGGCTTAACTTGAGCCTCTGCAACTTTTGTTATTGCAACCTGGTGTGAACATCCGAACAAGCCCAATAATGCTAAACACATTAAATATCTCATTACTATACCCATATTACATGCCTCCATCGTGATTCTCGACCCACAAAATCAAAGTGGTGTCTGCCTCTTTCCGTTCTTCTCGTTAAATTACATTTTTTTGCAAAAGCATTTATTTGTGAGTTTTTAACGCCCCCCCTGAAGCTTAAATCAAATGCCGTTCCTCTGGTATGATTACTGACCCCGTCTGACGGTCGCTCTCCTATTTCATGCTTCAGAAATTCACGCACCACATCTTGTTTTGTTGTTTGACACTCTTTTTGATTATTGTTTCTTAACAACTGATATTTATCATATACTTCCAGCAAATGAGTTTGATATGCTTGATTTCTATATCCTGATTTACGTATGACAGTTCCGCCAGCTTTTTCAACTGCGCCTTTCAAACAATCAAATGCGTTTCTTGTCCCCTCTGTAAGTCTATCAAAATCAACTTCATTTCCTCCGCCTTCTTCAAAGGTCTGTGCATCAGTATCCGTGATTGGTTTTAAAGGTTCAACAGGACAGGGTTTTGGTGGTGGTGGTGGCAAACCGCCGCCGCCGCCCGTTTCAACGCCGCCGCTGGTTCCGCTCGGATTCCAATTATTATTCCAACAAAAATATACCGGCCGGTCATTGATATATGTCACAACTGCGCAAGGCGAGCCCGCCGCTAACAATCCGCTTGGGTCAACATAATTTGTCGGATCATTACCAACATAACTGTAGCGATTAAAGCTCTGCGGATCGGCGAGATTTACCGAACCGACAAAAGGATCGGGCGAGGTCCAGCGACCGGCTTGATTTTCATATTTCCTGAACCATGTATGGTCGAGCCCCGAAGATTCGTCGCGTTCGGTCATTCCATATTTTTGACGCAAATTGTTTGAGATTCCATAGCCTTTGTTGTTTGTTCTCAACCCGATATTTGCACCGATTTCCTCGCCGAAAACCTGATAATCTCTGC
>JANLTD010000828.1:0-1640 GCA_031362765.1 Acidobacteriota bacterium
ACGAATAAATTTATAAAAATCTTTGTGTTCTTTGTTTCTTTGTGGTGAATTTAATCCTTAAACTTCCAATCGCGAACATCAACAAAATGTCCGGCGATCGCTGCTGCCGCCGCCATCGAGGGCGAAACGAGATGCGTACGGCCGCCGCGGCCTTGGCGGCCTTCAAAATTTCTGTTCGAGGTCGAAGCGCAGCGTTCGCCGTCTTTTAATATGTCTTCGTTCATCGCCAGACACATCGAACAGCCCGCGTCGCGCCATTCAAAACCCGCGTCCGTGAAAATCTTTGCCAAACCCTCGTTTTCCGCCTGTTTTTTGATCTGCATCGAACCCGGCACGATCATCGCGCCGACCTTCGGACTGACTTTGTAACCTTTTGCAATGCGTGCCGCTTCGCGCAGATCTTCGATCCGTGAATTTGTGCAAGAGCCGATAAAGGCGCGGTCAATTGCAATTTCTTCAATTCTTTGCGACGGCTCTAAATCCATATATTGCAGAGCGCGTTCAAAGGATTTTCGTTCGTTTTCGTCTTTTGCCTGCGACATGTCGGGAATGCTTTCCGAGATTTTTACACTCATTCCGGGCGAAGTTCCCCACGTAACGAACGGTTCAAGATTTTCGGCTTTGATGACGACCGTTTTATCGAATTCCGCATCTGTGCCGCTCGGCAAACTCTTCCAATATTCAACCGCTTTTGACCAATTTTCGCCTTTCGGCGCAAACGGTTTGCCGTTCAAATATTCAAAAGTCGTTTCGTCGGGCGCGATGAGTCCGGCTTTTGCGCCGGCTTCGATGGACATATTGCAAACCGTCATTCTGCCTTCCATCGAAAGTTCTTTGATCGCGTCGCCGGCGTATTCAATCACAAAACCGGTCGCACCGTCAGTTCCGATCTGGTTGATAATTCCCAAGATCACATCTTTTGCCGTCACGCCGAAAGGCAGATCGCCTTCGACTTTGATGAGCATATTCTTCGATTTATTTTGCTGCAAACACTGTGTCGCCAGAACATGTTCGACCTCGCTCGTGCCGATGCCGAACGCCAGCGCGCCGAACGCGCCGTGCGTCGAAGTGTGCGAATCGCCGCAGACGATCGTTTGTCCGGGTTGCGTCAAACCTTGTTCGGGACCGAAAACGTGGATAATTCCTTGCTCGATGCGGTCTAAATCGTAGAGTTTGACGCCGAATTCTTTTGTATTTTTTCGCAGAGCTTCAACTTGCCGGGCGGCGATCTTATCGTTGAAGGGAAGATGCCGATTGATGGTCGGAATCGCGTGGTCAAGTGTCGCAAATGTCAGATCCGGCCGGCGCACTTTTCGATCAGCCAGACGCAAACCTTCAAAAGCCTGCGGTGATGTCACTTCGTGGATCAGATGCAGATCAATATAGATCAGCGCGGGTTTTCCCGTTTCCTGGTGAACGATATGAGCGTCCCAAATTTTGTCGTAAAGCGTTTTCATTCTTCAAATTATAAAACAAATTTCAACGCAGAGAACGCAGAGAACGCAGAGTTTTTAATAATTTCTCTGCGAACTCTGCGTTCTCTGCGTTGAAAAATCAATTTGCGTGGATCGAGTATCGCGTGTTCGCAAATACGCGGTCGAATTTGCGAACACGCGATACTCGATCCACGCAAATTGATT
>JANLTD010000858.1:0-3916 GCA_031362765.1 Acidobacteriota bacterium
CGCGCCGAAGTCGAATCGCTTTTGTCTTTTGAAGCGGTCAGCGCGGATTTTATGTCGCTCGCTATCACCGATTTTTCAAAGGATTTCGAGCCGGATATTGAAGCCGCCGAAAACTCGCTCATCGGGCAGGAAATCGGCGTTTATGAAATCGTCGGCGAACTCGGTTTCGGCGGAATGGGCGCGGTCTATTTAGCGGAAAGAACAGACGGGAAATTTTCGCAAAGAGTCGCCGTGAAAATGCTCAAACGCGAATTTAACGTCGAAAAAATCCGCCAGACTTTCAAGCGCGAAAAGGAAATTCTCTCAAAATTAAATCATCCGAACATCGCCCGTCTGCTCGATGCCGGAACGACTAACGACGGCGTGCCATATCTCGTGATGGAATTCATCGAAGGTTTGCCGATTGACGGGTTTTGCGAGAATAAAAATCTGTCGTTAAATTCGCGTCTGAAACTTTTTAATAAAGTCTGCGAAGCCGTTTTGTTCGCGCATCGAAATTTGATAGTTCACCGCGATTTGAAGCCGTCGAACATTTTGGTAACGGAAAAAGGCGAGCCGAAACTGCTCGATTTCGGCATTTCAAAACTGCTCGATGCGGAAGAAAACACATCGGTAACGGCAATCGGCGCGATGACTCCCGAATACGCTTCGCCCGAACAAATTAGAGGTGAAACCGTAACGACTGCGACCGATATTTACAGCTTAGGCGTGGTTCTTTATAAAATCCTCACCAACGCGCATCCGTTTGATTTGAAAGGCAAAACCAACGGCGAATTACTCAAAATTATCACCAAAAACGAGCCGGTAATGCCTTCGGCAATTAAACATTTCAAATTTCAAATTTCAGATAAAGACCAAAATCCAAAATCCAAAATCCAAAATCCAAAATCGCTAAAGGGCGATCTCGATAACATCATTCTCAAATCACTTTCAAAAGAACCCGAACGGCGTTACCAAACAGTCGAGCAATTTTCGGCGGATATTTGGCGATACATTGACGGTTTGCCGATATTGGCGCGGCGGGCGACGCTTTGGTATCGCGCCGGCAAATTTTTCCGGCGTAATAAATTAGCGGTCATTGCCGTAAGTTTGATTTTTCTGAGTTTGATAACCGGAATTACGGTGGCGATTCGGGAGGCGCGGCTCTCGGCAATCGAAAGCGAAAAGGCGAAAGCCGAACAAGCCAAGTCGGAAAAAATCACCAAATTTATGTCGAAAATCATCGGTTACGCGAATCCGGCGTGGTATGCCGAAGGCTCGAAATTTGACGGCAATGCGCGGGTTATTGACGCGGTTGAAGATTTAAGCGACAAGATTGATACGGAATTTGCAGCGGAAGCGGACGTTGCCGCCGAACTTCATCACAAATTTCAGGAAGTTTTTCTATGGATGGGCAAGGGCGCAAGCGGTGAACAACTTGAAAAATTCCGGCAAAAGCGTAAATTTCACGCATTGCGGGCTTTGGAACTGCGGAAACAATTTTACGGGACGCGCCACGAACTCGTCGCCAAAGATTTGTTTTATTCGTATGATTTAATCGGCAAAAACGATTCTGAACAAGCCGAATTGCTGGCAGAAGCGATTGAGATGATGCGCGAAACGAATCCGAAAAATCTGAATTTTCCTTTTATGCTTGAGGCTTACACGACACGCTTGATGTCGCCCGAATTCGAGGCAATGCACGAAAGCTATCGAAACGCGGTTTTGCCGCTGACGGACGAAAACAAATACGAAATCGCCGAAAAAATGCTCCGCGAATCTCTGCCGGTTTTCCGTCTGCATTACAAAACGGACAACAGCGCGATTTTCTCCGCCGAATGCAAACTTTCCTACACGCTGGCAAAGCAGGAAAACCGCAAGGATTTTGACGAACATTACTCGATTTGCAAACAATACGGCGAAAAATCGAATCACGAAAAAGCAGCCGAGAGAGAGAAATATTTTGTCGAGTTGATTGAAAAGGCTTTGGCTGAAAAAAAATAATACCAAGCAGTTTTCCTTGAAAAAAGCCAGCCGCTTTCTGCTTTTCGATTTTTACGGCTCGTCGGTCAAGGCAACAATGTCTTGCGTCGGACGGCTGCGGGCGACGACCAGTTGTTTGCCGTCGGGCGAAAAGGCGAAGTTATTGGTGCGCTCGCCCGGGAATTCTAAAAATAACTCGCGCTTGCCCTCGAGCGGTTGTTTCCAAACTCCGAGATAACCGTGGTCGAGATAATAGAAAATTTTACTGTCCACCGTCCAGCGCGGAAACGAACGGCTGGCGTTGAAACATTTCTCGGTCGCGTCTGCTCCAACCGGCGCGACGCATGTTTGCTGTTTCGCCGTTTTGTCGTAATAACTGAAAGCCATTTGCTTGCCGTCGGGCGAAAGGCTTGCCAGCCCAGCCGTTTCTATTTTGCTAAATTGCTCGGACTAACCCCCTTCAATCGGAACTTGCCACAATGTCGAGGAAGGTGTCCAACGCGAATAAATCACGAAACGACCGTTGGGAGTAATAGACGGGCTAAATCCGCCGTCATCTGTCAGTCGCGTGGCATTTGCGCCGTCCGCGTCCATCCGCCAGATGTTGGTAACTCCGTTCAGCGTCGCGTGAAAAACAATGCAGCTTCTGTCCGGCGACGCGTCGGGCTTGCTGCATGAATCGTTTCCGGCACAGTTTTGTGTAAGCTGTTTTTGATTCGAACCGTCCGCGTCAATTTTCCAAATTTCCCATCTGCCGCCCGCGTTCGATGCATAAACAATTTTGCCGTCCGGTGTCCACGAAACACCCGTCGCGTCGGTCATCAGGTTTCGTCCGAATGTGATTTGTTTTGCCTGACTCTTGTCGCCGCTCGCGGGAAAAACCCATAAATTTCCCGGGTTTTCCTCTTGAGTTGTGATGATGGTTTTCCCGTCCGCCGTAACTGTCAATTGGACATAATTACTTAAAGCGTTGGTAACACGTCGCCATTCGCCGGTTGAAATCGTGTGTTTGTAAATTTGTCCGCTAGATGATTGGTTGCCGCTGATGACGAGCAGATTGTCGCCGTCGGGCAGCCATGCGACAGCGTCAATCCAACTCCAGCCCGCTTCGGGTTTGATCAACGAAATTTCTTCGCCGTCGGAAGCGCGGAAAATTCTAATATCCCAATTTGCTTTTCCGTCGGAAGTCGTTCCGCCCGTGCAGGCGAGCAGGCTTCCGTCGGGCGACCACGCCGTTGATTGACTCCACAATCCGAACCAGGTTCCTTCTTTGTTGACCGCCACTTTGCGTTCGCCCGTGCCGTCCGTGTTGGCGACCATTAAGGCGAACTCGCCTGTTTTCGTTTTGTTGCGGACGAAAGACAATTGTTTGCCGTCGGGCGAAAGCGACAAATCAGACCAGTTATCTTCCGTTTTTTTTTGCTCAAATCCGCCGCCAAACAGCGGCATTTTCAATATCTCGTTTTTTTTGCCTTCGGCGTGCTGGATATAAAGGTAATTGTTGTCACGCGAAATTGCTACCACCGAATGCCAGACGGTTTTAGAATCCGGGAAGATTTTAATGTTGCTGCCGGTTACAGTATTTTTGAGCCAAAGAGCATTTTGTTTGTCGTTATAGCCAATAAACTTACCATCGGGCGAAACTTTTACGTTCGTTATATCGCCTGATTCGGAATGACGTTTGAGTTTGAAAGTTTCAAATCCATCAAATGACGCGGAATTTGCTGTTTGGCTTGCGAATCTTGTCAATAAGGCAAATACATACAAAAGTGAACTTAAACTATCGGGCGATCAGTTGTCGGCTTTGCAGGGCAAACTGGTTTCGTTTAAAGGGAATGTCGCGCTCAAATATCAAAAGCGCGAGGAATCGGCGGCACAGATAACGATTGTTAAAAGCGAACGGACAGATCTTAATCGGGATATCGGTTTGCTCAACAACGCCGTCAAATCAAAT
>JANLTD010000865.1:0-1666 GCA_031362765.1 Acidobacteriota bacterium
TTCAATACGGCGATCTGCCCGAATTCGTTGACTTTGAATATGTCGCGAACGTCGCCCGCTTTAATCTCATAAGTCTCGTGAGTCTCGCGCTCGCGCCCGCGAAACCGAAAAACGTCGGCATCGTCACGGCGCGATTGACGAATGACACGGATCTGAAATGGGACGCAAATTCCGATGCTGATCTCGCCGGTTACGAAGTCGTCTGGCGCGACACGACGAGCGCGGTTTGGACAAATTCCGTTTTTGTCGGCAATGTTTTGACCTATACGGCAAAGGAAATGTCCAAAGACAATTACTTTTTCGGCGTCCGTGCTGTTGACAAAGATGGCAACAAAAGTCCGGTCGTTTATCCGCGACCTGTTCGATAATATGGGAATTATGCAAGAAAACTTTTTTAACGCAAAGTCGCAAAGTTACAAAGACGCAAAGGTTTGAAAAAAATGTTTCATTACTTGAAATCATTGAAAAATAACAAGTATCGGTAGCCAGGAAAAGAACAATGTTTCGCTCTTTGCGCCTTTGCGATTTTGCGACTTTGCGTTAAAGTTTCCCCAATTGCATAAGTCCTAAATATTTATGAAAAAAAATATCGTTTGTTTATGTGCGCTGATTCTTTGTTTTTCAGGTTTGATCTTTGCTCAAAAAAGCGAAGGTGACCGCGCGATGAATCAACCGGTTGAACCGTTTAAGATCATCGGAAATATTTATTATGTCGGCGCTTCGGATGTAACTTCCTATCTGATTACGACGCCGCAAGGTCATATTTTGATTGACGGCGGTTTTGAAGAAACTGTTCCGCAAATCAAAGCCAATATCGCCAAACTCGGGTTTAAGCTCGAAGACATCAAAATTCTGCTCATCAATCACGCGCATTACGACCATTGCGGCGGCTTGGCTGAAATCAAAAAATTGACAAACGCACGCCTTTTCGCAAGTCTGCCTGACGCATCGGTTTTGGAAGACGGCGGAATAAGTGATTTCCGTTTTGGCGGCGATAAGCCTTTATTCACACCTGTCAAAGTTGACGAAATATTAAAAGACGGTCAGAAAATCAAACTCGGCGGCACGACTTTAAGAACCTATTTCACATTCGGACATACGAAAGGCGCGACGAGTTGGACGATGGAAACCACCGAAAACGGTCGAAAATACAAAGTTGCCTTTGTCAGCAGTTTAACGACGCTCGATTATTCTTTGGTCAATAATACGAAATATCCGACCATTGCCGCCGATTTCACAAAAACATTTGAAACGCTTAAAAAACTTGCACCGGACATTTTTCTGGCATCGCACGGACAGTTTTTTGATTTGACCGAAAAATCTGCCGAGCTTCGGGCAGGAACGAAACCGAATCCGTTTATTGACGTAAAAGGTTATCAGAAATTTATCGCCCGAATGACTAGCACCTTCGAGGATAAATTGAAAGCCGAAAAGAAAGACAAAAAATAAAATTATGAGTTTATTCGATTCAGCAAAACGCGAAGAAATAGTAAATCGTATCAATAAATTAACGCCCGAAAACAAAGCCGCCTGGGGCAAAATGAATGCAGGTCAAATGATTTGTCACTGCACGGACGGTTTGCGCGGCTCGTTGGGCGAACTCGTCAACAAAACCGATGAAAGCAATTTTCTGACCCGCAGTTTGTTGAAATGGCTTGTTTTATAT
>JANLTD010000970.1:0-3816 GCA_031362765.1 Acidobacteriota bacterium
TGCTTTTTCAATTCACTGGTAACAGAAGGTGGTAAAGGTATGCTTCGGCGACTTTGCGCCGTTTTCGGCTCTTGTAAAGACCAGCCGCCGCCCTTTCTCTTCCAAACCAATGCACGTTGAACTGTTGCCCTTCCCTTCTCGAAATCAATGTCTTTCCATTGCAAACCGAGATACTCTTCGGGACGCATTCCCGTTGATATTGCCAGAGTAAAAATAATAAACCATCTGTCTTTTCTCGCCGCTTCGAGAAATCGCTTCGCTTCTTCGGATGAAAGTGCTTTCATTTCTTTTCGATGGTTTTGCGGAAGATCAACCATCGTTGCGGGATTTATCGGAAGGATTTGCCACTTTACGGCTTGTTTTAACGCCGAAGACAATATTGCGTGAGCAAATCGAACCGTCCGCGCAGAAAGGTTGTTATTCAACATCCAAGTATAAATTGCCTGTATATCCAAAGGTTTGAGTTTCGAAAGTATCACTTTGCCGATTCTTGGGCGAATATATCTTTTCAGATATTGCCCATAATCTTCGTAAGTTCGCTCTTTCAGTTTTGGTTTTGCCGCGACTTCCAACCATTTATCAAGATATTCGGAAACCGTGATTTTTGAATGTTCAAGAGTAACACCCGAAACCATTTCACTTTTCTTTTTTGCTTCAAAGGCTTTGGCATCTTCTTTTTTACCCAAAACTATTTCATTAAAAAACTTGGTTTTCCCGTTTTCATCCCGACCGATAAAAACTCTGACCAACCATTTATCTTTGCCTTTTTTAACTACCGGCATAGATTACCTTTTTGTTTTCAATGAATGTTAAAGCGTCGGTCAGAACGCGATTCAAAAATGCTGTATCTTCCCAATCTATCTGCTGATAATCGGGATTGATAACCTTGATGGCTTGCCGTAAATCACGGCTTACCTTGTCAGTTGACTGTTCAATTTTCGGTTGATTAACCGCTCTTGTTTCTATATGATTCATTTTGTCTAGTTCCTTTTTTAACTTTGTTAATGAAGGGATTTCCGAGGCTTAGGAGTGCTGGAACATTCCTAAGCCTTTTCCTTTTCAGATCCCCACTCGTTGCGTTGCCAACCCAACGTGAAGCGATAAAGCCGCCGCGTGATAGCACACAAGACCTCTTTCTCCACCTATGCAACTGCATTCGACCGCTTTGATTCCGCGATTGTCTTTCCGGCAAATCACGGTGTAATAACCGCCCGATTTTCCCGAAACGCGATAACGCCCAAAACGGTCAAACTCTACACGCGGACGAAGTTTTTTCGCCTTTGTAATTGCTCTGCCTAATTGGTCAATTCCATTCAAAATAAACACTGTGTCTAGCTCCTTTTCTTGAAATAATTACTACTCTTAAACTATACCGCAACGGAATAGTTTTGTCAATTTATTAAACCCTTGCGGAATAGTTTATTTTGCGGTATAAATTTCTTATGGGTGAAAATAATTTACTCACAACCCGTGAAGTTGCCGAAAGATTGAATATCAGTATGCGCCGCGTTCGGGCTTTGATTGAATCTGGACAACTGCCTTCAAAACAATACGGTCGAGATCATCTTATAAATGAATCAGACCTCGAAATTGTCAAAGACCGCAAACCCGGCAGACCACCAAAAGATAAATCTACGGAGTGATTTTCTTCGTATCTTCTTCACCTATTTTTGAAACATTAACTTGCTGACCGCCGTTCGCCGCGATATTTACTTGACTTGGATTGTTGATCGTGACGGGCGAATAGCGGCGTAAATCTCTTAATTGCCTGAGCGTTCTCATAAATATTCGACTAAAGCGATCTGCCATCTGAACCGCACTCTCCAGGGCTTGTTGTTCCGTCACATACGGACGATTCCAATACCCTTCCGTCCATCCATATTCTTTGAATTCTATTTGCCTTTGTTCCTTCCATAATGAATATTGAGGATGCTCTTCGCGCTCTTGTGTTTGCGAACGCTTGACGGTTTGCTCAAGCCAATACTGCCATTGAAAATAACTTTGCGCCATCATATCAATCAGCGCGACTTCAATGCCACCCTTTGGTTTCCAATCGTCAATAAACGATTCTCTGACTCCGAGATACCGGGCAATATTCCAGAGTGCTTTCATATAGCCGACCGGAAAAGTAATGTTTGCCGCCAGATGTCCCGATTCAAATTCCGTGCGTCCTTCCCGTTTGGCTCGTTCCCAAAATCTTTCGGCGACACGCGGCGCAAAATTATGAAGTTCTTCCAAATCAATAAAGTTCAGACTTTCAAGCGGCAAGCGCATCATTTCTTGAAAATGTTTCTTGGCTTCTTCCTTATTCGTGCAAGAGTGGAATGAGGCTTTTCGGGCTTCTTCGGCAGATAGAGAGCCGCCCGCTTTGGAGCGATAAAATGCCACGCCCCGAACAAATGCTTGGTGAAATTGCCGAAATAGCGAAGAATAGCCAACCGCCGATTCGAGTGAATTGATCGGCACATCAATCATAAAATCCTGCGGCTCAAATTCGTGTTCATCCCAATTCTCAAAAAGTTTGTCGTAATACGCTTTATTTTGCGCTTCGATCTCGCTGACGGGTTGAACAGGTGATTCCTCATCTGCCGTTTGAATCTCTGCCGGTGCGGTTGGCACATCATTGAGTTTGTCGGCGAGATCAGTTTCTTCTTTAACTTTGTTCTTTCGTTCCGGCATCGTTTTAGTTTTCTTTTAGTGAATTGATATAACCTTGTTTATCGTGCAAGGTTTGGCGAAGTTCTTTTAGTAGACCAAAGGACTGTTTCGACGTTTGCCGGGAATGCGCTCGATCTTCTTTCGCTTGGACAACAAGACGCGTAAAACCTTCAACCTCAGCTTTGCGAACATAAGTCTTGATAAGCTTGCCGTTGCGCCGGGTAAAGAAATAAAAACCGGAATGGGGTTCATCACGCGCACACTTGCAGGTTGTTTTACCGCATCGCACGGCTTGAACATACAAGCCGCCGTTCTGAATTTCGCTTGCCGTCTTAGGTAACGTTTTTACAGTTTTTGTTTTCATCGCTTTGTCTATCCCTCCCTCTCGCCATTCGCGTCTAGTATCTTTTTTATAAAAACTAATTTCGTTTGATTAAGAAACGACATAAACGACATAAACGACATAAGACCGTTTTTATACTTTTGAATCCTTACTTTTATCGTTTTTGTCGTTTTTGTCGTAACGCCTTGCCTTGAAAATCTCTCGCGGTCTGCCGTCCGTTTCTACCTTGAAGACTTCGACACGGCTGAGTTCAAGCAAAAGTTTGAGTGCCGAATTGATTTGGTTTGCGCTCGCATTTCGTTGAAATAAATCTCTGATTTGTGTTTTCGTCAGACCATCTTCCGCCCCCTGTAAAGCCGTATAGATCGCATCAGCGGTTTTGTTGCCTGTCTGATTGCCGAAAATATACCGCGCCGAATCTTCGCAGTATTGCCAAACGGCGAGTGCCGCCTCAAGATGTTCAAGCCGAATCTCTTCCGCACAGTCCAGTAGTGCATAAATGCAAGCAAGACGCATCACTTGGGCTTCGGCTCTCGATGTGACTGAACCTAAAAGCCCGGTGTAGCCATCAGACAACTTCGGATAAATTTCAATCCATTTCTGCCGCGCCGCACCATCTCTTTTTAATTCGTGAGTCATCCGGGCATAAATAACCGCTTTATTCAGTTTTTCAACCAAATAGTTGATTTCAGAATCTTCGAGATTTCCGCCTTCGGGTAAATATTTACTCCGGCGCGTGAACACCCACAGAAAGCGGTTGGCAAATCCGTTAGCCGTTTCCGTTTCGTCCAAGTTCCGCCGCAGCTCATCGTTTG
>JANLTD010000979.1:0-2753 GCA_031362765.1 Acidobacteriota bacterium
AAATCTTTGGCGGCTTTTTGTCTTCCCGGCAGTAACCCATTAAAGCGCGGCAAATCGCCGGCCAAACTCACCGGTTTCCGGCGCAACCGGATAATTTATTAATTTTCAAAATGTCAGTAATCAGCACTTAGGATACGGGCGCTTCCGGCGCAAACAATTCTTTTTGTTGCCGTATTTATTTTTCAAAAGATCATAGGCTCGGCGAACTTATGATCTCAAACTATTTCAGGTTGTTAATAGGCCGAATTTAGTTTATAAATAACAGAATACTTCGAATGCTTTGCCGCGAAAAAGGAGTTTGGTAAAAATATGTGTAGAAAGTCCGTGCTTGGGATCGCGATCCTGTTTAGCGTCTTGCTTTTATTCACTTTTCCCGTAAAGCCGCAAATTCGCAAGGTTAAAGGGCCCGCCGTGGTTGCGAAGGTTGACCGCAGTTTCTGGATTGGATCGGTCAATACCAAAACCGGATTTGATAAAGCCTCGCGCGCCTCGATACTGCTTTACGCACTCAAATTGGAAGAGATGAAAACCTTGTCTGATGGCAGAATGCTGGCGGCTTTCAATATCAGAAGTCTTAATCGCGCATCGGTCAATAAATGGCTCGAAAAGGAATTAAGGCTTTCACTGCAAAATTATGCCTTTGCGGCAAAAACCTGTCCGTCTGACGATTGGAGCTGTGTTGGTAATGTTACCGACTCAAACGAATTGATATCTAAAGCGCGGGCTCTTGCGATACCGGCAAACCTGAATGTTTGGAAGGAAAACTTCAGCGATTTTGTCGAAAATTATCTCAATGAACAACTGCGTCTGGCGGCGCTCTTTCCCAAAACAAGCAGCGAAATTGATATGTTCAATGAATTTGAATGGAACGGCGACACTCTGGGTGATAGGAGTTTTTATCTGACTTTTGATGACGGACCAACAACCGCATCGGGAAATACGGACGACGTTTTGGAAATGCTCGCCGCCAACAAAAAAACGGCCGTCTTTTTTGTGTTAGGCGGGAATTTTCAAAATCGTTTGAATACTTCGAATGCATCGAAGATTACAAACCTCTATCAAGGTCAGTGTGTCGCGATGCACGGCTGGGAACATCAATCTCATGCAAAATGGACGTTGTGGCAATCGTCTATAACGCGTTCGCAAACATTGTTGAAAACAACTTTTGGAAATTCTCCGGATTTACTGCCCTTGTTTCGCCCGCCATACGGGCAGCGAACCGCAGACAGCGGCGCGTTTTTTCAGGAAAAAGGTTTGCAGGTCGCATTGTGGAATCTTGATTCGCAGGATTGGAATGCACAGGTCAATGCGGAAGACATTATCAATCGGATGTTGACCCTGATGCTGATCAAACGGCACGGAATTTTGTTATTTCACGATGTTCACCCGAAAGCCAAAATAGCATTACCGGTGATCTTTGAAGAATTGGGTGATTCGGTTTTGTGGGGAGAATGTCACCGGATCGCCGACCTTTGATAGTTCGCTAATTTCCACGTGTTTGGAAATCATCTGACAGACAAACGTGGTCGAAAATTGAAGTTTAAGAACCCATCTCAATTATTCAATTATTATTTTCGTTTGAAATGTCTGTTTTAATAATTTAATCTCGTTTATATTATTAGAAACTAAAAATGATGGAAAACAAATTCCGTCAAAGTAAGTTTTACAAAAAAGCAAACCTCACACGATTTGTCGCGTGAGTGGTCAGCAAAAAAGCGAAAAATATGAAATTACAAATTGGTTCGTTGGTTCTAATGTTTGTTTTATTGTCGGCGATCTTTGTGATGCCGGCGGCGGCTTCAGATTCCACGCGTTTCAATGTCAATCCGGCGACGGCAAATTTTGCCCGTGTCAATTACTTTTTCAACGGAATGAAATTTTTCGGCGATTGCGAGGTCGTGACGGATGGAGATAATCTAAACGTTCGAAGATCGCCGATCAATGGTGCTGTTATCGGGAAGGTGGAAAACGGCTCGACGGTCAATGTTATTGATACCTGGAATAAGATTTCTGTCAGAGTGAAGGGCAAAAATATTAATGGCTGGGTTGATAGCAATTATCTGAACGAAGGCTATGTTGAGACATCCGGAGATAATCTGAACGTGCGATCTGTTCCGCCGGATGGCGCGATCATCGGAAAACTTCCAAACGGTACATTGGTTGCTACTCTTGATTCGTGGTCGAGGATCACATTCAATGGATACGGTTGGGTTGCCAGTAACTATCTCGCTAATTGTTCTGATTAACAAGAGCATTTTGGGGATCATTTGTCAGTTTATCTTCGTTCAGAGTTCGCGCACAAGCCGTGTTCCCGCGAGGCCCAAGCGCGGCGGGATTCAAACTGAAGTTTGTACTCTGAACGAAGACAAAACACCAGAGAACTTAAAACAATGCTTTATTAGGGCAGCCGAGCAAAAGTATTTCGGCATTTTGTTTTGGTTTAGATAAACAGGAGTGTTAAATTCATATGAAAAAAACAATATTGGTGCTGTTTATCAGCCTTTTCCTTTGTATTTCCTGCCAGGCGCAGACGATAGTCGGTAATTGGAAATTGACCTCGATAATTCTTGAGGGCGATATGGCCTATTCGATCAGCGAACCCGTTACGCTCAACATAGACGAAACAGGCAGATTCTCAGGAAACGGCGGCTGCAACGAATATGTCGGTCTTTATTCATTCGAGAATCCCGCAAGATCATTCAAGAAACCGCAGAAAATAAAATTTAGTGATGTTATTTTCTGTTCGGCGAAGA
>JANLTD010000349.1:0-5108 GCA_031362765.1 Acidobacteriota bacterium
CGCACACTGAAGCGGCGCGCGCCTCGTGGATAAATCTCTGAACACGGTTTTCTTCGCTGAGCATTTCCTCCGGTAAAACTTTCAATGCGACGTTTCTCAACAATTTTGTATCGTGAGCCAAATAAACCGCACCCATTCCGCCCATTCCGAGAAGCGAAAGGATCTTATATTGATTGAATTGCCGGCCGATCAAATCGACCCTCTCATTTTCGTGAAAGATTTCGGCAGCGAGTGCTTCGGGCGGAGCGTCCAAAAGAGTATCGAAAGTTTTTTCAAAAGCGAGCAACGACTCCACTTCGCGCCGCAAATCAATGTCTCTGCCGCAAAATTCAGAAAAAAATGCTTCACGCGCAATGCGTGGAGTTTTCAAAGCCGCGTGATAGATCTCTTCTATCAGATTTAGTCTTTCAAGGTTCAAAATTGATACAGTAAAATAAAAGCGCAGGCAAGATATCTGCGTTTGTAACTGTTTAGGTCTTTGGCTTTTGGTCTTTGGTTGTTGGTTTTTTCAATGGAAATCCGCTGATTTTCGATCAAGATTTCCGTAAAGCAAGCGGATTAGTGAGAATTTCATCGCCAATTCGGCAATTTTTTCCAAATACCAAAAACCAAAAACCAAAGACCAAAGACCTAAACAATTACCTGCGTTTTTAATAATGCGCTCCAACTATTCGTTTGTTTCACCCGCTCTTTGCCAATTCGCGCAAGAGCCAGGTACGGGCAAATTGCCAATCGCGCTTGACTGTTGTCGGCGATACTTTCAAGACTTCGGCGATTTCCTCAATATCCAAACCACCGAAAAATTTCATTTCGACAACACTGCTGCGACGTTTATCCAGTTGCTCGAGATATTTCAAAGCATCATCGAGGGCGACGATTTCACCCGAATTATTTTTGGCAACGGCCGTTTCATCGGTGATGGTTATTCTTTCTTGCCAACCGCCGCGCTTATTACTATTTTTTGAGCGTGCGTAATCAACTAGGATCTGCCGCATCGCTTTTGCCGCAACTCCGAAAAAATGCGCTCGGTTTTGCCAATTTTGGTCATCGCTTTTAGCGATTTTCAAATAAGCCTCGTGGATCAGTTCGGTTGCTTGCAAAGTATGTCCGGCAGATTGCCCTTTCATATACCTGCGCGCCATTTGCCGTAATTCTCCATAGACAAGAGGCATTAGTTGTTCAAGGGCGAAATCATCGCCTTTGCTCCAATCAACCAGCAAATGTGTAATTTGACGCGAAACAATATCTTGCATTAAGTACTAAAATCGGAATTTATTGTTAATTGTAAAACAAAATTCATGAAAACAGAAATAATCAAAAACAACGGCGTCTTAAAACGATTCCGTGATCGGTTTAGAGGCGCACTTTGAACACCGGGATGCTTCTTATTTTCAATCGCGGGATAACAGTGTCCCGATCCGAAGTGTTTAAGATAAGCGGCCGCTCTGATTGGTCTGTTAAATAAACAATCCTGAGCATAATTGATTTGGATTCTTGACAAGACCGTCTTTTCTTGGCAACTATTGTTTTGCTATTCAATTTTATCCAGATTTAGGAAAATTCGATATGAAAAGATATTTTTGTAGCTTTTTAGTTCTATTTTCGTTTTGCATTTCGGTCTTCGGACAGCAAAAGCCGATTGCATTTCTGAATGCGAGAATTATCCCGATCATCGGGCAACCGATCGAACAAGGAATTCTGCTTGTTCAAAACGGAAAGATCATTGCGGTCGGCGATGCCCGAACTGTCAGACTTGCTTCCGATGTTCAGATCATTGATTTGAAAGGCAAAGTGATCATGCCCGGACTTGTTGACACGCATAGCCACATCGGCGAAGGTTCGGGGGCGGACGGTTCGAGCCCGATTCAGCCCGATGTCAGAATTCTGGACAGTTTGAATCCGCGTGCATCGAGCTTGCAACGCGCTCAATCGGGCGGCATCACGACCGTTAATGTGATGCCCGGCTCAGGACATCTCGACAGCGGACAAACCCTTTATATTAAACTCCGTGACGGCGCGTCAAAGGTTGAAGATCTGCTGATCTTTGATAAAGACGGCAAATATATGGGCGGGATAAAATTTGCCAACGGCACAAATCCAATTCGGGCGGGCGGCGGCAATTTTCCGGGAACCCGCGCCAAATCGGTTGCGCTTGTTAGAGAACAACTTATCAAAGCGCAGGAATACAAAGCGAAAATCACAAAGGCAGGCGATGATAAAACAAAACTTCCGCCGCGTGATTTGGCAATGGAAGCGCTCGTCGAAGTATTGGACGGCAAACGTGTCGTCCATTTTCACACACATCGACACGACGATATTTTAAGTGCCTTGCGCCTCCAAAAAGAATTTGGATTCAAGATAGTTTTACAACACGTTTCCGAAGCCTGGAAGGTCGCCGATGAGATCGCCAAAGCAAAAGCTCCGTCTTCGATAATTTTAGTTGATTCGCCCGGTGGAAAGCTCGAAACAATCGACACGAAATGGGAAAATGGCGCGGCACTCGAAAAATCAGGCGCGTTGGTCGGTTTTCACACGGATGATTACATCACGGATTCGCGCTTTTTTTTGAGGCAAGCGGCATTTGGCGTTCGCGCCGGAATGTCGCGTGATAAAGCGCTTTACGCGATGACGATGGCGGGCGCGATAATGCTTGATATGCAAGACCGCGTCGGTTCGCTTGAACCTGGCAAAGATGCGGACTTTATCGTTTTAAGCGGTGATCCGCTGAGCGTTTATACGCATGTTGAACAAACGTGGGTCGAAGGCAAGAGCGTTTTCAACCGTAGTATTCCGATGGATTATCTGACAGCGGTCGGCGGTTATGGCGCGACCAACGACAAACTCATTCATATTGATTGTTTTGACGATGATTTCGGAGGGCAGAAATAATGAAAACAGTATTCAGTGGTCAGTGGTCAGTGGTCAGTTTTGTTTGGCGCCTTTGCGCCTTTGCGGGAATCTTTTTTATCTTTTCGTTTAATATTTTCTCCCAAATTGCCGTTAAAGCCGAAACGGTTTGGACAATGGCGGGCGAACCGATCACGAACGGTGTGGTGTTAGTCAACAACGGTAAGATCGAAGCCGTCGGGACAGCCGCGCAGATCAAAATCCCCGCGAATTACAAAATTATCACTGCAAAAGTCGTCACACCCGGATTGATTGACGCGCATACGGTCGTCGGTTTGAACGGTTATTATAATCAGCCAACCGACCAGATGGCGCTCGATGGAAGTTCACCGATCCAGCCCGAATTGCGGGCAATTGACGCCTATAACACGGAAGAAATTTTAATCGGTTGGATGCGTTCGTTTGGCGTCACCACGATCCATACCGGACATCAACCGTCCGCTCTTGTGCCCGGTCAAACGATGATCGCAAAAACCTTCGGCAAAAACGTTGACGAAGCGACATTGGTGCAAACAGCGATGATTTGCGTAACTCTGGGCGACAGTAGTTTAGCCGGACAAGGCAAATCGCCCGGCACACGCGCCAAACAAATCGCGATGCTCCGCGCCGAACTGATCAAAGCCGGAAATTACAAAGGCGAACCGCGCGACTTGAAGCAGGAAATGTGGAAAAAGGTCTTAAACCGCGAAATTCAGCTGCTAGTCACGGCAAACCGCGCTCAAGATATTATGAATGCCCTGCGGCTTGCCAAAGAGTTTAACCTCAAGATCGTACTTGACGGCGTTTCCGAGGCTCAGTCGGTCATCAACGAGATCAAATCTTCGGGTTTCCCAGTCATCATTCATCCGACAATGTTTCGCGCCGGTGGCGAAACAGAAAACCTTACGATGGAAACTGCCGCTAAACTAAAAGCGGCCGGCATCACGGTCGCGCTTCAAAGCGGGTACGAAGGTTACGTGCCAAAAACCCGCGTTGTGTTGTTTGAAGCAGCATTGGCGGCGGCAAACGGAATGTCGAGAACCGATGCGCTTGCCTCAATCACGATTGACGCCGCTAAGATCCTGGGTTTAGACAACCGAATAGGTTCGATCGCAGCCGGCAAAGATGCCGATCTGGCAATGTATGACGGCGACCCTTTTGAATATGTCACACATTGTACGGGCACGATGATCGACGGCAATATCGTCAGTGAAGTTATCAAATGAAACCTTTCGGTCGTGAGTAATTACCAAGAATTATGAGATTGTTTTTTCATATTTTGGTCAAAAGGCTTCTGAACGTTCAGAAGCCTTTTCTTGAGGAAATATAACTGATGAACAATCCCTTGAATAGGGTTGTTTTTTTCGAATTGAAAATGTTTTGACAAGAGCGGATGCGGGGCACAATGGCATTAAGTTGAATCAGTCTATAGCTGTTTTACAAATAATTCTAAATTGGTTATTATTTCTACAAGTATTTAAGCAACCTAAAATATATACAATAAAAAATTAGTAATTTAAACGGGAAATTGGTCTTAAGTATTTTTCCGCATCAGTTCAGCTATGTAAACTTTACTTCATAGTGAAGTTTGCCAATACCAGGTAAGGCCCTTTGTGGCTTTTGTTAGAATTTTATTTTAAGAGGACAATAATAATGAAAAAAACATTTTTAGTAGCAACAATTTCGGCATTGGCAATCGCGTTGGGCGGCTGTAGTGCCAGTATCACAACCGGGGGAAATTCGACAACAAATGCCGCCAAACCCGCGAACACCGCTCCGGCGGCCAATTCGGCTTCGAATTCGGCAAATACTTCGAGCAAAAAAGCTGATTCACCGGCGAAAACCGAAATGAAGACCGAAGAAAAACCGAAAGTCGAATCTAAAAAGCAACCAAAAGCCCCGACAATTCCGGCTGAATGGATCTATTATGCCGATGAAGTGCGCGGCTACGGATTCAGCTTGCCGGCCGGTTCAAAAAGCGGCAATCAAAATTCGGGCGGAGTTGACGGATTTTTCGCCCAAACACCCGATGGCATTTCAGTCATCGTTTATGCCTTTAAAGATGCAACTTTGAGCAAAGAAGATCTGCTGGACCGTGCTGAAAAAGCGATGGCGGCGATGGGCGAAACGATCACGGCCGGCAAATTAACGAACGAAAGCGACGATTATGCGATTGCCGATGCTGATTCGGTCGCAACAGACGGAACAAAATCAAAAATGAA